>JBPCWB010000047.1:0-11787 GCA_051009955.1 Hyphomicrobiaceae bacterium
TCTGTTTGCACCGATTTGTTCGGTCGCGCTGGTCTGCGCACCGGCAGCGGAAGAAATCCACCCGGCATGGCGACCTTGGTGACACGCGCGGCCGTTTGCTCGCGTTTTGCGATATCGCCGCGGGTGACGGTCGTCGCGAGCATCGACAGGACAGCCCGTGTCAACAGTTTGGTATCGGCACGTTCGGTTTCGACCGCGCTGTGCAACAGATTCGCATCAAAGCGCTCGACAAAGCTCACGCCGGCGACGCGGGCCAGATGCTCCACTGGTGCAGGCTCGGCCAAGGCGAGCTTTGGCTGTATCGGTTTGACCTCGGACTTGGCGGCGAGCTTCGGCGTCGGTTCATCGCTGACTGCGGCGACGGGTGTGTCAACCGGCCTGCTTGCCGGCGCAATGAGCTTCGCAAACTGCTGCAGTATCTTGCCCTGACACTTTGGGTTCGCGTGCTCGGCATCAATGTACATGTCAGCAGTGCAGCCGATGTCATGTGGATTGAAGCTACCGAACACTTGGAACCCGTACTTGTCGGCATAACCGCGTGTCAGCGACTCGATCTTCTCCAGGCCCTTCTTATAGGCACCGTTGACGATACGATCGTAGTAGATCGGATTGAATGGCGGATGTACGAGGTAAACTTCGACACCCCTGCGCTTCAGAAATTGGAACAGACGGTCCAGGGCGAACAATCCCTTGGGATCGATCTTCGGCGGCGAGTCGACATTTTCGGCCGCGAACTCGCGGGCGAGACGATCCGAACGCTCCGGCGTAAACTTGGCCAGGTGTTCCCGTGACCAGAAGATGGAGCCACCGGGGCGCAACGTGTCCAAAGTGTCGTGGTGATCGACCGTCGTTGCGTGTGGTTTCACGTCCGCCTTGTGCCAGCGCGACACATTTGTCGACAGCATCGACAGCGATAACAGTTCTTTCCAGCGCTCCACTGGAAGCGTTTCCCAAATTGGATGCGCAGGGATAGCCAGCTTTTTGGCCATGGCCCGATAATAGGGAATGCCAGGCAGCCACAGATAATCCGTGCGGGCCGCGATGGGCGTGAACAGGCGATCCCGAATAGCGATGATCATTTTCTTCGGCATCTTGTCATGCCGGTCGAACATCTCCGTGACCGCGAGCATGTCCTCGTAGTAGTCGCGGTGGACATGGGCATTGTAGAGATCGACATCAGGCAGAAGGTCGACGTGCGCTTCCTGCCAATGGCTGGCACCCAGAATGGCGACGTCCGGCGCCTTCTTGAAGCTGGCGATGTGCGCATCGCGCATTTCACGGATATTGATGTTCAAGTCGAAGGTTGCGAAGTTCTTGCCGTTGGCCAACGCCGCTGCCAGTTTGCGCGGCCCGATCGGATGATACATTTCCGGAGCGAAGATCTGGTTGGTGCGCCAGATGGATGCCATCCCGGCGACGGTCAGGAAAATGACCGTACATACATAGAGGAATGGACGCGTGAGGCTGCGTGCTTTGCCTGGCTGTCCCGCCGTCCCTTGACTTTGGTCGGATTGATCACCAGGACCATCAGACGAGATCGGCTCCTGGGAATGCTGCACGTCGTGCGGCAAAGACTCATGGTCGGATGAATGCATAACTCGATGACTCAAAGGCTGTCGGATATCACTGCGACGGTTATAACAACCTGAAGTCACTTTTAAGTTAATTCACAACCGTAATTCGATCGATGCAAGGTATTTAAAAGTAAGACATTTTTAGCGATCGGAACCAGTTCAACGGCAGAATACAGTTTCACAATCCCGGGTTAATTCCAGGCTTATCGCGGGTTTCTCGGGTTTTGTTTGCGATTAATAATTCAGCAGCAAATGGATACAATTGATCTCAATGCGATCGCAGCAACTGATTATTTTAACATTGCGATGCACAGATAGCGAAATGCCGCAGTTTTCACCGCGGCTGTGAATCAACCAACGGGAAAGACTGCGGCAAATAGGGGACCTGTCGTCAAATCACCGCGACTAGGCGGTCTCGAGCTCAGCGTTTTCGCTACCGCCAACCATCAGACGAATGGCGGCCGGCGCAACGGCAACAGGGATCATCGACAGGCCGACGTAGAGTGCCAGTTCGGGCCCCAACATGTCGCCAACGAGCGCAAAGCACAGACCAACGTTTCTGAAGCCGCTCAAGACACCGGCTGTCATCGCCTCGCGAATGCCGAAGCGATACATGACGATGACCGTCAGCAGGTACATGCCGATACTGAGAGCTGAAACAATACTGAGGTAGAATACGATTAGGTTCAGATTGGTGTGGAGATGCTGGCTTACGGGCTCCATGATCCCGACAACAAACACCAGCAGCGCGACAAGAGAGCCCCAGCGGCTGCCTTCCGCAATGACCGATACGACGGTAGGCCGCAAGAACCGCACGAGAAATGCATAGATCCATAGGATGGCGATGGGAATGGCCAGATAGATCGTTCCGTGGCGCACGTATTCGTAGAGATCCAGCTCCGCGTGATCCCCGTTGAGCACGGTCAGGAACATATAGAGCGTCGCTGGCATGACCAGGGTCGACAGGATCATCGCCTGCAGCGCGCGTCGGCGATTGAGATCAAGAAGTCCGGCGAGCATCGGCGAAGCGAACAGCGATCCCGCGCAGGCCGTTACGATCATCAGCGATGCGGTCTTGTTCGGGATCTCGGCGAGGATGGCAATGGCCAGCACGATGCTCGGCAGGACCAGTTGTTGCCAGGCAACAATGATCCACGTCCGCTTGTCCATGAGTAGCAGGTTCGACTTTGAGCCTTCGACAAGCGAAATGAGCGACAAAACGACGACCAGGAAGAGGGCATTGAGCGCGTTCGGTGCCAGGAGGCTCGAGATCGCCGGCGCGAAGAGTGCCCCGATGGTACACGCTGCCAGCAGACCCGCTCCAACAGTCTGTATGTCGATATTGCGCACGGGCCACTCCTAGCTCTTCTAATTGCACAGTCGAATTCAATTAAGTGATTGTATTAATTACAAACAATTAATATCGGATTAAGCATAATAGTGGATGATCGCTGTCTACCGGGCGGCCGCAGAACGGTTTTTGAGCGTTTCGGAATGCGGATCGACTCCGGTTATTGGCAGCCACATTTGACCGGACAATTGCGTGATGAAGAGCGAAACGAGCAATCTGCACAATTTACACAGTGCCGAGGTCACAGCAGGCCATAATGATGATGGCGAACTCGGTAGCCTGATGGCCGGTGCGGATGTCGGCTTGGCGTTGTTTGATCCGGATCTCAGACTGCTTGTCTGCAACCAACTCTATCGCGACCTGTGCGGTTATAAGCCCTCGGAAGTGGCAGCCGGCATACTCTTGCCCGACCTCATCAGAACCTCGCTCAAGCGACAGCGAACATCAGACGATCAGACCGAGATAACGGTCGCACGTTCGATCAATCGTCTCAATCGCGGTGAAGCCTACTCCTTTGCCTACACCTCGCCGAACTCTCGACACCTCTTGATCCGTCGGCGGCGGCTGACGAGCGGCTCCGTCGTGGAAACCGTGCGCGAACGAGTGGCTGACACATCAGACCAGGTCGACCTTAACGCCCAATTTTCACAGATCGCGAACGCGGCGCGCGAGCGCATGATGCACGCGCTCGATGTGATGGCCGACGGATTTGCGCTATTCGACGCGCAGGACCGGCTCGTCGTCTACAATCGTCAGTATCTCGATCTTTGCCCGCACATCACGGATCTCATCATACCCGGCCAGAAGTATGATGTGATTTTGCGCGAGGCGGTCAAACGTGGCGCCTACGTCTTGAATGGCATGGACGAAGATGCTTATTGCAAGCAGCGTCTCAATCGCCACTTGAATCCGACCGAGCCCTACGAAGTCCAGCTCTCCGATGATCGCTGGGTTCTCATCAACGAGCGCCGAACGGCCGACGGCGGCATCGTCAAGATCCGATCGGACATCAGCGAAATCAAGCAGCGCGAATTCGATATCCTGCGCGTGTCGCAGCAGCTGCATAGCAAGAACATGCACTTCAATAGCGCCTTGAACAATATGATCCAGGGCCTCTGCATGTTCGACAAAAATCAAGAGTTGATCGTCTGCAATCGCCGATACCTGGAAATGTACGGCTTTTCTTCCGATGTCGTGAAGACCGGCATCAAACTGCAAGATATCATGAAATACTCCATCAGCCTGGGCAACTATCGCGACGAAGATGCGCGCCGGGCATTGACCGAGAGGCGCGATCCGACGGCGCTATCGAAACGGGTGACAATTAAGCAGAAACTGCGCGACGGTCGCACAATCGCCGTCATGAACGAACCGATGCCCGACGGGGGAACGATCGCGACCTATCAGGATATCACCGAGACCGAGACTTATGCTGAGCAAATGCAGGCCTATACGGCGAAGCTGGAGCAGTCCAACCGCGAATTGGAAGAGTTCGCCTACGTTGCTTCCCACGACCTGCAGGAGCCGCTGAGAAAAATCGAAGCATTTGGCGATCGTCTCTCCAAACGCTATGGCAGCACTCTGCCCGAAGATGGCAACATGTTCATCGAGAGGATGCAGAATGCGGCATCGCGGATGCGTCGATTGATCAACGATCTGCTGTCCTACTCACGCGTTGCAACCAAGGCGAACCCATTCGAGCGTCTCGATCTCAATCATATTCTGGACGGTGTCCTCTCCGACCTGCAGATCCGCATCGAGGAAACACAGGCAACAATCGAGAGTGATGACCTGCCGTCGATCGAGGCCGATCCGACGCAGATGCGCATGTTGATTCAGAATTTGCTCTCGAACGCACTCAAATTCCGCAAGCCGGACGTTCCTGTCAAAATCAAGATTACCTCGGAGTTCCTGGAACCGACAGAAGCACAAGATGACTTGCAGATTGTCCGCCTGCGGTTCGCCGACAACGGCATTGGCTTTGACAACGCGTATAAGAGCCAGATTTTCAAGATTTTCCAGCGTCTCCACGGTCGCCTGGAATACGAAGGAACCGGTGTGGGACTCGCCACGGTACGTAAAATCGTGGAGCGCCACTGTGGCGCGTTAGACGCCGACGGCCGCCCTGATGAAGGCGCAACATTCATTGTCGATCTTCCGGCCCAGCAGTCGGAGAACTCGGCGACCCCGGCCGCGGCATGACCCTGCCGATAGACTGAGCGTAACATTGCGGTCGGCGCGTCACGTACGCTTCGCTGGAGCACGCCGCCAATCTGACCGGTGTTCATGGCACGTCTGCTGGTGGCGCGGCGCTGGAACTCGTCACATTGAATGCTGAGCTTTTTTGGTGCAACAGTCGCGCGTTCCCAATTGCGCCGACGAACCCGCACGCAAAAGATCGTTGCGCCACAATCAATTGTTGTCCTCATCCACAGTTGTCATGCCAACATTGAAATTGTGTCTTAGGCGGCGTAACCCTACAAAGGTATCTTCGCGCGTGTGATTCGTAACGATTCGGATCGTTGAGACTTGGAGGACGATGAATGAGGCTCTCAAACGTAGCGCTAGCCTGTGTAGCGACCCTGGCGCTCGGCGCCACAGGTGCCCATGCCGAAAAATGGGACATGCCGATGGCCTATGCGGCTTCCAATTACCACTCTCAAAATGGCGAGAATTTCGCGAAATGCGTGACTGATGCGACCGGTGGCAAACTCGAAGTCGTCACGCATCCCGGTGGGTCTCTATTCAAGGGCGGACAGATCAAACGTGCTGTTCAGACCGGGCAAGCACCGATTGGGGAACGCCTACTGTCCGCACATGCCAACGAAAATCCACTGTTCGGCGTCGACTCGGTCCCCTTCGTTGCGACCTCTTTCGACGATTCCGAAAAACTCTGGAAGGCTGCGGCAGACAAGCTCAAGGCGGCTCTCGATGCCCAGAACCTTGTTTACATCTATGCGGTGCCCTGGCCGCCTCAAGGACTTTACTTCAAGAAGCCGGTGGAGAAGGTCGCGGATATGAAGGGCATCAAGTTCCGCGCCTACAATGCGGCCACCTCGCGCATCGCAGAGCTGGCGGGAATGGTCCCCGTGCAGATCGAGGCCGCCGAGCTCTCCCAGGCGCTTGCGACCGGTGTGGCGTCGGCGTTCATCTCATCCGGTTCGACCGGCTATGACCGCAAAGTCTGGGAGCATCTGACCCACTTCTATGACGTCCAGGCTTGGCTGCCGAGAAATACTGTTTTCGCCAATAAGTCGGCGTTCAACGGACTTGATGGCGCGACGAAGAAAGCTGTCACGGACTGCGGCGCGAAGGCCGCCGCGGACGGCCTCGCCAAAGCCAAGGAACTGACAAGCTTCTACCTCGACGGCCTTCGTAAGGGCGGCATGACCGTTGCCGAGCCGGGTGCCGGCCTCAAAAAAGAGCTTCAAGGCTTCGGCGAGATCATGACCAAGGAATGGCTGAAGGCCGTAGGTTCGAACGGCAAAGACATCATTGATGCCTTTCGGGGCAACTGATCCGTAAGACCAGTTTCTGGGCCGGGGTTCATACTGCCTCCGGCCCAAAACACGAACGGGGCATCGCGGGGGACAATGCGAAGACGTCTTGATGCAGTCTATTGGGGCGCGGGTGCGCTCGCCGCGTTGTGCCTCATCGCTATCCTTCTCATCATCGTCGCACAGATGATTTGCCGCTGGATGGGAGTCTCATTTCCCGGTTCGACGGCCTATGCGGGTTACTTCATGGCGTCGGCCTCGTTCCTGGCGTTTGCCTACGCGCTCAACGCCAACAGCCACATCCGCGTCAACCTGTTTCTCACGGCACTGGGCGAGAATCGCTACTGGGCCGAGGTCTGGTGTTTCGGCATTGGATCGTTGGCAACCAGTTGGATGGCCTACAATGCCTGCCGCTTGGTCTGGTGGTCGTGGAAACTCAATGACATCAGCCAGGAGCGCGACGCGCTGCCGCTTTGGATACCGCAATTCCCGGTAGCCATCGGGGCCGTTCTACTTGCCATCTGCTTCATAGACAATTTCGTGACGCTAATCCTGACGCGCCGCGACAATGTCGATTCTTCAATCGGATCCGGCGGGGAGATCTAGACAGAGATGGAATTTTACGCGATCGGAATATTCCTGTTCACGTTGTTCCTCCTGCTGGGCACCGGCGTGTGGGTCGGGCTCTCGTTGCTGGGCGTCGCTTTCGTCGGCATGGAGCTCTTCACCAATCGCCCTGTCGGCGACACCATGATGACGACTGTCTGGGGATCGTCGTCGTCGTGGACCCTGACCGCGCTGCCGCTTTTCATTTGGATGGGAGAAATCCTGTTTCGCACGCGCCTGTCCGAGGATATGTTCCGCGGGCTTTCGCCCTGGATGGCGCGGCTGCCAGGTGGCCTCATTCACACGAATATCGTTGGCTGCACCGTGTTCGCTGCTGTCTCCGGATCATCAGCCGCGACGCTGACGACCGTCGGCAAGATGTCGATCCCGGAACTGCGGCGACGCGATTATCCTGAGCATCTGGTCATCGGCACCCTGGCCGGCGCCGCCACCCTGGGTCTCATGATCCCACCCTCGCTAACGCTCATTGTGTATGGTGTCACCATCAATGAGTCGATTACCAAGCTTTTCATGGCCGGTATTCTGCCCGGACTATTACTGGCGGCCATGTTCATGTTGTACGTGGCGATCTACTCGAAAGTGTCGAAGAATTATGCCCCGACGGCCGAGCCGTCGATGTCGATGTCCGAGAAGTTCTCCAACTCGCGCTTTCTGATCCCCGTCATATGTCTGATTCTGTTGGTCATCGGATCAATGTACCTCGGCTACGCCACGGCCACCGAGGCGGCCGCGTTCGGCGTGATCGGCGCACTGCTCCTGGCCGCCATTCAAGGCAGCCTGAACATCAAAACGTTCAGTGCCAGCCTGATGGGTGCAACACGCACGTCGGCGATGATCGCCTTGATTCTGGCAGGGGCTGCGTTCCTATCGCTATCGATGGGATTCACCGGCCTGCCGCGTGCGCTTGCGGAGTGGATCGGCTCGCTTGGCTTGTCGCGTTTTGAGCTGCTGATGGCGCTGCTCGTCTTTTACATCATCATCGGTTGTTTTCTTGACGGCATTTCGTCTGTCGTCCTGACGATCGCGGTCGTCGAGCCGATGATCCGGCAGGCCGGGATCGACATCATCTGGTTCGGGATTTTTATCGTCGTTGTCGTCGAGATGGCGCAAATTACGCCGCCGGTGGGTTTCAACCTGTTCGTGCTGCAAGGCATGACCGAACACGAGATGAATTACATCGCCAGGGCCGCAATACCGATGTTCTTGATCATGGTAGTCATGGTGATGATGCTGGTGGCGTTTCCAGAAATCGCAACGTTCCTGCCGGATAACATGGCGAAGCGCAACGGGCCGTGAGCCGGAGCATCGGCTTCCTGCTGGCTCGGCGCGCCGCTTGCGAAGCAGAATTGCATCCATCTCAATTGATCACGCTTTTGCATCTTGGATGCGCCAGACCGCGGTGCCGCGGTTGGGCCGGCGATTGCACAACATGACCTTCAGGTAAGCTTCGTGCGCTAGTCATCGTCCGGAATGGAGATCGCACCTCGCGCGGCTCGCCTGGGCTGTTGCAGGGTGTCCAATGCCAACACGATCAATCGAATCGGATGTTGACCGACAGAACGGCCATTGCGTTGCGCCAGCCTGCCGATCGCAGACCGGGAGCCTAACATGAGCATCGTCCGGAACCCATCTCTGCCAAAGAACAAAATTGGGGTGCTGCTGCTCGAGGGCGTCAATCAATCGGCTGTGCAAGTCTTCGATGATGCAGGTTACGGCAGTGTCGAACGTCTTCCTGGGGCGCTCGACGAGCAGGCTTTGATCGAGAAGTTGGCAGATGTCCGCATGCTCGGCATCCGGTCGCGCACCCAGCTCACGCCGACGGTTCTCAATGCAACCTCTCGCCTCATGGCGGTTGGCTGTTTTTCGGTTGGAACCAATCAAATTGACCTTGAAACTGCGCAACAGCGCGGCGTGCCGGTTTTCAATGCCCCGTTCTCGAATACTCGCTCGGTTGCCGAGTTGACGATTGCCGAAATCGTGATGCTTTTCCGGCGCACCTTTCCCCGCTCCGTTTACGCACACGCCGGCATCTGGGAAAAATCGGCTTACCAGAGCCGTGAAGTGCGCGGTAAGACGCTGGGCATCGTTGGCTATGGCAATATCGGCACGCAGCTGGCGGCGCTCGCCGAAGCATTGGGCATGCGCGTCATTTACTTCGATCAGACCGACAAACTCCGCTACGGGAATGTCGAGCCGACCGCCAGTCTTGAGGAACTGCTCGCGACAGCTGACGTCGTCACGCTGCACACGCCTGAAACACAAGCAACACGCAATATGATTGGTGCCGCTGAAATTGCGCATATGAAGGACAGCGCTTTTCTCATCAATAACGCGCGTGGCACCTTGATCGATCTCGAAGCATTGGCATGTGCGTTGAAGTCCAAGAAACTGGGCGGTGCGGCTCTTGACGTATTCCCGAGCGAACCGGCCTCCAACAAGGAGACCTTTGAATCACCTGTCCAGGGGCTCGACAACGTCATCCTCACGCCGCACGTCGGTGGATCGACAATCGAAGCTCAGGAACGCATCGGCGTTGAGGTTGCGCGCAAGCTCACCGAGTACTCAGACATCGGCAATACGATCGGCGCCGTCAACTTTCCCGAGGTTTTGCTGCCGCCACGTCCGGCAGGCACACGTTTTCTGCAGGTGCAGCGGAATGAACCCGGTGCTTTGGGACAGTTGAATGAGGTCTTCCATACGCACAACATCAACATCGCGGGTCAGTACTATCAAACTCAGGGCGATGTCGGATATGTGGTTCTCGATGCCGAGGGAGAGATTCCGGACTCCGACAGGCTCCTGTGTGACATTCGCGATCTCAATAGTACGGTTCGAGCGCGCAAGCTGAACCGCCTGGGCTGAGCACGACGCGCGACAGCCGAAGGGCCGCGCCGATCCTCTGGGATTATCATAACCTAGCAGCCGTCGGCGCCTGCCACATTGGTTCCATTTCGCGCGCCCATGGTCTAGGAACACCTGCGATCAAGACCGCCAAAGAGGCGCAACCGTCCTAATGCTTATCACCCTTGCAGTCTCGGGCTACCGCTCATTGCGTGAAATGATCGTTCCGCTCGATCGCCTCAACGTGGTCACCGGCCCCAACGGCAGTGGAAAGAGCAGCCTTTATCGCGCGATCCGGCTGCTGGCCGACGTGGCGCAGGGCCAGGTTGTCTCGGCATTGGCGCGCGAAGGGGGACTGACGTCGACGCTCTGGGCAGGGCCGGAACGCATATCGCGCGCCATGCGGAGCGGCGAACAACCGATACAGGGCACGGTTCGAAAAGACCGCGTTGCGCTCAAACTTGGCTTTGCCAGCCATGACTACGGCTATGCCATTGACCTCGGTTTGCCGCCGGCGGGTGGCCCGTCGGCTTTTGCCCGCGACCCCGAAATCAAGGCCGAATCCGTTTGGGTCGGTGAAGCGCTCAAACGCAGCAATGAGTTTGCAGGTCGCAACGGACCGCACGTCAAAGTTTTGGAGGCGCAAGGACAACGCAAGTCCGTCATTAGCAATCTGGCTCCTTTCGATAGCATGATGACCCATGCAGCCGACCCAGGGCAGACACTTGAGCTGTTGGTTCTGCGTGAGCGCATGCGGAACTGGCGCTTCTATGATCATTTCCGCAGTGATGCCAACGCCCCGGCAAGACATCCACAGGTTGGCACGCGAACGCCTGTGCTAGCGTCCGACGGTTGCGATCTCCCGGCGGCTCTACAGACAATCAGGGAGATTGGTGATCAATCTGGATTGTTGGCCAGCATCGACGATGCGTTTCCAGGAACGACCTTGCACATTGAGGAATCGAACGGCCTGTTCGAAGTCAGGATCGCACAACGTGGTCTGTTGCGGGATCTCAGCGCCAGCGAACTGTCGGACGGGACATTGCGCTACTTGCTCTTGGTGGCGGCACTGCTCAGTCCGCGTCCACCAGAATTGCTCGTCCTGAACGAACCCGAAACCAGTCTACACCCTGACCTGTTGCCGGCGCTTGCCCGACTTATCATTGCTGCGGCCGGCAATACACAGGTCATCGTCGTCACACATGCTGCAAAGCTGGTTGAGCATCTCTCCACGGCCGATGCCTGTCAGATCCTTGCACTGAAGAAGGAACTCGGCGAGACCCGCGTCACCGATATCGATGCGCCGGCGTGGCGTTGGCCGAAGCGATAGAATCCGCAGGTCCTCGAACTTGGCAGCCCTGCGACTTGGCGATCCTTCAGGGTGCGGTCGACAGCGTCTTCAGAAAGGCAACCAGGTCCGCGCTTTCTTGTCGATTGAGACGGAGTGGTTCGAGAATTCTCTCGCCATCGCTATGCAGGCGCTCGAGATCGATCGTCGAATAATGTTGTACGACATCTTCTAATGTCGCGAGTGCACCGTTGTGCATATAGGGCGCCGTCCGGGTTAGATTGCGCAGTGACGGAACCTTGAACTCACCAAATGTTTTGTGCTGCTTGGCGAGCTGACGCGTGGCCCAGGCATTTGTCTTGTCCGGTGCATCATTGAAGGCACCCAGCAGGTTGAAACGTGAGGCCTTCAGTTTCTTGATCCCGCCGTGACGCCCGGGATCGACGCGCCCGGGTCCTGTGAAGTAGCGCACGCCCGCGTTCGCGAATTCACCGTTAGAGAACAGCGGACCGGTGTGGCAAAAGCTGCATTTACCGCGTCCGACGAACAAGGCAGCCCCGCGCTGCGCGTCCTCGGGAAAGCGTGCCGCTGCCTGCTTATCCTGACGCA
>JBPCWB010000048.1:0-7175 GCA_051009955.1 Hyphomicrobiaceae bacterium
TGTTAGACGACTACCAAAAGATCGCACACGAGATGGCCGACTGGAGTAGGCTCAAGGCTGAGCCCGCGCTGCAATTCTTCCACGAACCTTTTGGCGAGCGCCCAGCCGTCATTGCTGCACTCAAAGAGTTCGATGTGCTGTGTGTGATGCGCGAGCGAACGCTGTTCGATCGTGAGACTATTATGGGGCTCGAGAATCTCAAGTTCCTGGTCACGACCGGCATGCGCAATGCCGCGCTGGACATGAACGCACTGGCAGAACGGGGCATTCCTGTCAGCGGAACCAGTGGCTCACCGCATTCCACGTCAGAGCTTGCTTGGGGTCATATCTTATCGTTGGCGCGCCATATCCCGATTGAAAACCAGCGCATGCGCGAGGGCAACTGGATCATCACGCTGGGCATCGACCTGGCCGGTCGCACACTCGGCATCATTGGTCTCGGCCGACTGGGCAGTCACATGGCAACAGTCGCCAAAGCTTTCGACATGGAGGTCATCGCCTGGAGCCAGAACCTTACCGACGCGCGCGCCGCCGAGGTCGGCGCCCGGCGCGTGGACAAGGACGAACTGTTACGGCAGTCCGACTTCATCACGATCCACTACAAGCTGTCGGAGCGCTCGACTGGTATGATCGGTGCGCGCGAGCTGGCATTGATGAAACCAACGGCCTATATCATCAACACGTCGCGTGGACCGATCATCGATACTGATGCCTTGATCGACGCACTCCGTGCGGAACGCATCGCCGGCGCCGGCATCGACGTCTACGACGATGAACCATTGGCCGCGAATCATCCGCTGCGTTCTAGTCCGCGAACGGTGCTGACACCGCATCTCGGCTATGTGACCGATCAGACCTACAAAGCATTCTATGGCCAGACGGTCGAAAGTGTTGAAGCTTGGCTTGCCGGCGCTCCCGTTCGATTGCTGTGATTAGAGCCCATGACCAAGACGCTAGTCATCAAATCGATCGAGATAGAGGATGGGTTGCGGTGTGTTGATGTCTTCAGGCGTGGCGACGGCAGCTATGGTTTCGAGGAATACCGCAGGGACCCGGAAGATCGCCGTGGCTGGTATGCGACCGGCGGCTTTTTTGCGTTACGTTTCGCGACCGGCACGGATGCGTTGCGGCAAGCAAGGGCAAGCCTGCCCTGGTTGCGAGATAACACGAGCGAGTGAGGAACAAGTTCCAAGATGAGTGAACACGCTGACACGGCGATCCAGAAACCTCTCGCGGGCAAGCGTGTCCTCGATCTGGCGACGTTTATCGCCGCACCATTCGCGGCGACCATTCTTGGCGAGTTCGGCGCTGAGGTCATCAAGGTCGAGCATCCTGATGGCGATCCCATGCGTGTCTTCGGAACGCCGACGGAGTCGGAAGGCCAGACGCTGGCTTGGTTGAGCGAGGCACGCAACAAGCATTCGGTGACTATCGATCTCAAGTCGCCTGGGGGCGTTGCGCAACTCAAGGAACTGGTTCGACGCTCCGATATTCTGGCTGAAAACTTTCGGCCCGGTACGCTTGAAAAATGGGGACTCGGCCCGGACGTTCTGCACGAGGCCAATCCCCAGCTCGTTGTTCTGCGCATCAGCGGCTACGGCCAAACCGGACCGTACAAAGACCGCCCCGGATTTGCCCGCATTGCCCATGCGGTCGGTGGATTGACCTATCTCGCCGGCATGCCGGACGGTCCACCGGTGACGCCGGGCTCGACATCGCTGGCCGATTATATCTCGGGCCTCTACGGGGCGCTCGGAGCTGTTTTGGCCTTGCGCGTGGCGGAGCAGACTGGCAAGGGCCAGGTCATTGACGTTGCACTTTATGAATCCATCTTTCGCGTCCTGGACGAAATTGCCCCGCTCTACGGTCGCCAAGGCGTTGTCCGTGAGCGAGAGGGTGTGAGCACGCGCAACGCCTGCCCCCATGGCCACTTTCCAACGTCAGACGGCAAATGGGTCGCCGTTGCCTGTACCAGCGACCGCATGTGGGACCGCATGGCCCGCAATGTTCTGAACAAGCCGGAACTGGCCGAAAGTCATCCCAAGACAAAAGACCGGATCGCCGACCGTGCGATGATTGAAGGCGAAGTCGAGACATTCACCAAGTCGCTGCCAATGGCAGATGTCGTCTCCCAATGCACGGCCGGTGACGTCCCCTGCGGTTCAGTGAATTCCATTGCTGACATCTTCGAAGATCCGCATTTTGCGGCCCGCGAAACGTTGAAAACAATCGCGCATCCGGCGCTCGGAAATATCACCATCCCGAACGTCCTGCCCCGCTTGTCAGTGACGCCCGGAGAGATTGAGAGCCTGGGCCCGGCGTTAGGCGACTGGAATGATTATGTGTTTAATCAATTGCTCAAGGACGAAAACCAAATTCGCGGGTCCGGCAAGAGTCAATCGGAATAACGGTGAAGGGAGCTCCGAGCGATGAAAGCAACAGTAGCGGTCATGCTGGCGATCGCCTTGGCATTTTCGGTGGCGAGCCAGGCGCTGGCGACGGGATGCTTCGAACCGTGTCCCGACGGAGAAGTTTATTCCGATGAAGCCGAGATGTGCGTCCAAAAGAGTGAGGCTTTTACGTGATCGAGAAACTTCAGGAGCTTGTCAACGCAGATGCAGCTCTCGTTCGTCGCGGGCGCTGGATGAGTGCCGATATGCTGCTGCAGATCGGGGACCGCGCTCATGTCGTCAGAATTCGTAGCGGGCGCATCGACTCGATCGAGGCTGCCAACGCCTATGTCTCTCCGTTCGACTTCAAGATCCGCGGCACGGAGGACGCCTGGAACGAGTTCTGGAAGCCGATGCCGAAGCCCCGGCACCATGACATTATTGCATTGATCCGCGCAGGTAAGATGCAGATCGAGGGTAACGTCGAGCTGGCGATGGCCCACTTCCTGACGCTCAAATTGATGCTGGAGAAGCCACGTGGATTGGGGGCAGCGTAATGGCGGCCGTTGAGATCGAACCCATCACCGGCCGTTACATGCGGCTCGACATCCATGGCCGACCACACCGCCTCTACTGGGAGGAGGCAGGTGAAGGCATTCCGCTGGTCTGTTTGCACACGGCCGGTTCGGACGGTCGCCAATATCGCGCGCTGCTGAATGACCCAAAAATCACGGAGCGCTTCCGAGTTATCGTTTTCGATATGCCGTGGCATGGGAAATCCTCACCACCGGAAGGCTGGCAGGACGAGGAGTACAAACTCACTACACAAAGCTACGTCGACCTGGTGATGACCGTCGCCAGGGCGCTGCAACTCGAAAACCCTGTCGTCACAGGGTGTTCTATCGGCGGTCGTGTGGTGTTGGAACTGGCGCGGCGGCACCCGGACTATTGGCGTTGCATCATCGGGCTACAATCATCGGCCAGCGAGCAGCGTTACTTCGACATTTCATGGCTGCATCGCCCGACGATCCACGGTGGCGAAATGAGCGCGGCCTACTGTTACGGCCTGGTTGGTCCCGGGGCGCCTTTGCAGCACCGCTGGGAGACGCTGTGGCATTATATGCAAGTCGGGCCAGGCGTGTTCATGGGCGATCTCTATTTTTATTCGATCGACGGCGATGTCAGCGCAACGCTCGCGGAGATCGATGCCACGAAGTGTCCCGTTTATATGCTGACCGGCGAGTACGACTACTCGTGTACACCGGAGGCCAGCGAAGCAACGGCCGCCAAGATCGAAGGTGCCAAGCTCACGGTTATGAAAGGTCTTGGTCACTTCCCGATGAGCGAGGACCCGGACCGGTTCAAATCCTACCTGTATCCGGTCCTCGATGATATTGCGGGCGCGGCATGAGATGGTGCTGCAAGCGTAACCTGCCGATAAACCCCTAGCCGGCGAAGGCAAGGCGCATGAGCCCGAATGGTCTGCCGGCTTTGCTGCAGCCCCGTCTGTCCTTTTACTATGGCTGGCTGATCCTGGCATGCGTGTGCTGTGCCGGGTTTGCGCGGCAGGGGCCGGCTGTTGCGACGCTATCTATTTTCGTCGAACCGATGACGAGCGAATTCGGCTGGTCGCGTACTGGGCTGTCGGCAGCCGTATCGCTCGGCGGTGTTCTGGCTGCGCTGACATCGCCCATCCTCGGGCCAATGCTCGATCGCCACGGAGCCCGTGTCATGCTTTGTGTGGCCGTGCTCCTAACCGGCGTGTGTACAATGGTTCTGTCGATGACGCAGAGCCTGGCCTTTTTTATTGTTTTCTTCTGCATCGCGCGCATGAACTTTGCCGGACCCTTCGAACTCGGCATCTATGGCGCGATCAACAATTGGTTCTTGCGCCTGCGCGGTCTGGCCACATCGATATCGACGATTGCACTGATGGCCGGTCTCATCGCGATGCCCCTGATTGCGCAAATGGCAATCGTTTACGACGGCTGGCGCGCAGGCTGGATCGCCGTCGGTGCCGTGGTGTTGCTGATTGGATTTATTCCCAACTGGCTGTTCATGGTGCGACGCCCGGAAGACCTGGGTCTGGTCCCTGATGGCGCCGTCCTCCCGGCCGCTGATCATTCGTCTTCTGATGCTGAGGCCCGGCAACTGGAGCCGGCATTCACGCGGGCGCAGGCGCTGCGAACGCCTGCGTTCTGGCTCCTTTCGCTTTATACCGTGCTGGTGTTTCCGGTGCAGGCCGGCGTTTCGCTCCACCAGGCCCCCCACTTGATTGAACGTGGCATTGCGGCAACCGATGCCGCGTTCATGGTGAGCGCGTTTTCACTGGCGTCAGCTGTGTCGGGGTTCTCTTCGGGGCTGCTCGTGCGTTGGGTGACCGTTCGACTGACGCTGGCGACTTCTGCCATTGGTCTCGCCGCCGGGGCTTGGTGGATGATCGCGGTCGCATCCGATGCGGATGGCTATATTTCCGCAACGCTCTTTGGCTTGGGTATTGGCGGCGTTCTAACGGTACTGCCGCTGGCCTGGGCGGATTACTTCGGGCGACAGAGCTTCGGCGCCATTCGCGGTCTTGCTTTGAGCATCCAGGTCCTGGCGCAAGCCTCCGGCCCGATGATTGCGGGCATCCTCCGCGATGCGACGAGCGATTATTCGCTGTCGCTGTGGGTTTTCACGGCCCTCGCAGGTGTAGCCGCCATCATCGCGCTGTTGTCTGCGCCGCCGCGGATTTCAACCGAATCTGCCGCATCACCTGTCTGATGCCTAGCGGCACCAAGCGTTGCCGGCGCTGCTCCGCGACAGTAGTCTGCACGCAAGCCACGCGTCGGAACCTGGGATCGAGAGTCTTGCATGCATGAGTTGCGCCCGCTCGAAGGAATGAGCGTCCTTGATCTGTCTCAGGGCATCGCCGGCCCGCACTGTGGTGGCCTGCTGGCCGAGTATGGCGCGCGGGTCGTCAAGATCGAGCCGCCAGGCGGCGACTGGATGCGGCCGCTGGGACCGGGCTACGGCGATCGTTCGGCCGCCTTCATCTACTACAATCGCGGCAAAGAGAGTCTGGCTTTGGACCTCAAGGCCGAAGGCGCCTGCGAGGTTGTCCTGAATTTTGCAGCGAAGTGCGACGTGTTGATCGAGAACAATCGGCCCGGTGTCTCGGAGCGCCTCGGGTTTGGATACGACGTCGTTCGGGCGCGCAATCCGAAGATCGTCTATGTGTCGGTCTCTGGTTTGGGGCAGACCGGTCCGGACGCAACGAAGCCGTTAAGCGATACCGTCGCGCAGGCCCATTCCGGCATGATGATGATCAATCGCGGTCGAGCCGATGTGCCGGCCAAGATCGACACCACCATCGTCGACGCAATTACGGGTCTTTATGCCTTTCAATGCGCGACGATGGCGCTCTGGGGCAACTCGGAAACGCGTGTTGCCCGCCATCTCGACATTTCGCTGGCGCAGGCCGCTGCGGCGATTCAGGGTCCAAAAATCCTCGAATACGGGATCATCGACGGCATGCCGGTCAAGCTCAATCCGCCCGCGGGCAGCTATCGGACCGCTGACGGCTGGTTGGCATTGACGTTGGTACGCGAAGCCGACTGGCAGGCCATCTGCCGCGTGATTGATCGTCCGGATCTGGCGAGCGACCCAAAGTTTGACTCATTTACGGCGCGTGCCAGCAATATTGTCGAGCTCACCGCCATCTTGGACGACATCATCGTCGGTGCGACGACGGCAGACTGGGTCGAGCGTTTGAGCGCAGAGGGCGTACTAGCAAGCCAGATCAACGACTACGGGCAATGGCTCGCGCACCGGCAAACACGGGGAACCGACGCCGCCCCGGTCATTCCGGTTGCAAGTCCGGGGGAGGGCCCGGTCGCTCGTACGCCGGGGTTGAGCAGCCAAGCACGCTTGAGCCCTGTCCTCGGAGAACACTCGCGGGCCCTACTGGAAGAAGCGGGCCTAAGTCATGAAAACATTGAGCAGCTGATCGCCGGCGGTGCCGCTGTCGCGCCGGAATGATCGAGGTTCGGGAGCCCAACCATGGACGGAAACGCCGCTAGCCCATCAACGGATGTTCTGCCCTTCGAATTGACGGAGCAGCAGCGCGAAATCCGCGCTGCTATTCAGCGCATCATGGCCGATTTCGATGACGATTATTGGCTGGAGACGGATCGAACCGGGAACTATCCGCACGAGTTCCGCAAAGCGATCGCGGCGGGCGGCTGGCTCGGTATTTGTATGCCGGAGGAGGTCGGCGGCGCGGCCCTCGGAATTACAGAGGCGATGGTCATGATGGAAGCGGTCGCAAACACCGCGGGCGCGCAGACGGCAGCCAGTTCCATCCATCTCAATATTTTCGGGCCCAACGTGCTCGTCAAATACGGCACGGAGTCGCAACGTCAGACCTTTCTGCCACCAATCATTTCTGGCGAGCTGATGACCAGCTTCGGCGTCACGGAGCCGGATGCCGGTTTGGACACCACGCAGATCAAGACGTTCGCGCGCCGCGACGGCGACGACTACGTCATCAACGGACGCAAGATCTGGAATTCGTGCGCGCAGCAGGCAAACCGCATTCTTCTGCTGACGCGCACAGAGGAAGCCGGCAAAGGCAACAAGCGCGCCGACGGCATGACGCTGTTCTTCTGTGAACTCGACCGGTCCAAGATCGAGATTCGCGAAATCCCCAAGATGGGGCGGCATGCGGTCAACTCGAATATGCTGTTCATCGATGACCTGCGCGTTCCCGCGCGCGACGTCGTGGGCGAGGTCGGACGCGGTTTC
>JBPCWB010000049.1:0-9555 GCA_051009955.1 Hyphomicrobiaceae bacterium
TTCTGTCATTGGCCGTAGCGCTATCGCCGGCGGCCAGTTTTTTGGCGGCATTATCCGGCGAGGAGATGACCTCCTGCGTTCCGGTCGCCGACGTGTAGCCGTTCTTCATGATGACCAGTACGCCATCACCTCCGTTGAGCAGACGCGATGCGACACCGGACAGCAGGCCGTTGTGCCAGAACCCTCCGTCGCCCATGACGGCCAGCGGTCGCCGCTTTTGAAAGCTTTTGACGCCCGCATTTGACGCCAGGCTCATGCCAAAACCGAGAATGGAATTGCCGAAATTGAAGGGTGCAAACGTTGCGAACGAGTGGCAGCCGATATCGGCCGAATAGTGAACCTTGCCGATTTCTTTTTCGGTCAGTTTGAGTGCCGCAAAGAAGGGGCGCTCCGGGCAGCCGGTGCAGAATCCAGGCGGGCGCGCCGGTACGGGGCCGCCGAGAAGCTCTTTTGCGGCTTTCTGAAGATCAGCGACTTCGTCGGCGTAGGACGTGTCGGTTAAAACATTGCCAACAGCAGGCAAGTGCTGACGCAGGTATTTGGCAATACCTTGGACCAACACCTGGGAGGTGTATTCACCGGCCATAGGCAGCACGTCCTTGCCGGCAAGCGTTACGTTGTTGTTCGCCCGCCGCAGGATCGATCCGATCTCGTGCTCGAGATATTCCGGTTGACCCTCCTCGACAACGAGGATCGCCTTGCGGCCTTCGGCGAATTCCGTGATTTCATCGGGAACCAGCGGGTAAACGACATTCAACGTCAAGATTGGCAAGTCGCAGTTGCCGCGGGCGTCGGCGAGCCCAAGCTCGAGCAACGCACGCTGTAGGGCATTGTAGATGCCGCCCTGGACGATAATGCCGACTTGATCGTGCCGGCCATCGCTCACCTCGTTGAGCCGATGCTCACGGATGAAGGCCCGTGCCGCCGGCAAACGTTCGTCGTACTTTCGCTTCTCTTGAGCGTAGGTCACGGGAGGGTGCGAGAGTTGATCGTAATTATGCGGCGCCGGTTCGGCGAGTGGGGCGATCGTCGAGATTGCCGGCGCAACATTGTCCTTTGCGGCAAAGCTGCCTTGGACATGGCAAGCCCGAATCCGCAGCTCGAGCATGACGGGCGTGTTCGAGGCCTCCGAAAGCTCGAATGATTTTTCGACGCAGTTCACAATGCAAGTCAGATCCGGTCGCGGGTCCATCAGCCACATGGCCGACTTCATGGCGTAGGCGTGGGTGCGCTCCTGTATGACGCTTGCGCCTTCGCCATAATCCTCCCCAATGATGATCAGAGCCCCGCCGGTTACACCGGGTGAAGCAAGATTGGAGAGCGCGTCGGCGGCGACATTGGTGCCAACGATCGACTTCCAGGTTACGGCGCCGCGCACCGGATACATGATCGAGGCACCGAGCATGGCGGCGGCTGAAGCCTCATTTGTGCAGGGCTCGACGTGAACGCCGAGTTCGGCCATCTCGTCCCTGGCTTGGACCATGACGTCGATCAGATGAGAGACAGGTGCGCCCTGATAGCCCCCGACATAGGAAACACCGGATTGTAAGAGAGCCTTTGTAACCGCCAGAATGCCCTCACCATAAAAGGTGTCGCCAGAACCCAGCTTAAGGCTCTCAATCTCTTTTGCGAACGACCGTTCCATTTGGCTGTTCTTTCCTGCGGTGTGTGAAGAGGGAGGCGCGAGCTTCATCTTGCGTAGCGAGATCGTGCGTCGGGGTCAACGTGCGTCCAGGCCGGGCGGCGTGTCAGCATGTCGAATGGTGCGTTGCCGAAGCCGCCCGAGCGGAGCGCATCAGAATTCGATGCCGCAGTGGCGGGTATGTCTGCCGGATGATGTCAATCGGCTGTCCAGTCGCTCTGTGGCGACGCCCCATCAAGGACCGTGCTGGCGGTTCGAATCCGCCCACCCGTTGTGCAATCCTGCAATTTTGAAGCAGTCGATAATTTATTGGTTCGGTTTTATTCAATATTTCATAACCGACCATTTCGATAAAATCTTAAGCATTTATACCTATGTTATAGGGCCCTGCGGCGGGCATGCTTGTCGGCCGGATCGAGGGGTTGTGGAGAGTCGGTAAAGTCCAAGTTGATCGAGATGCAAGTAAACTCAGACGGCAGATCTGAGGCGCGTCAGCGTCTGTACAAGGGGGGTGAGGTCAGCTATTCGGCCCGCCAGGTTACGCTTCCCTGCGTCATCCGGAATATCTCGTCCTCCGGCGCACGGTTGCAGGTCAAGCATATTGACCGCGTCCCCGACACATTCGAACTCCTCATCGAACTGGACGGCTTCGAGGCCGAATGTAAAACCGTTTGGCGGAACGCTGATCAGGTGGGCGTGCAGTTTATGGCGGCGCCGAGTCACGTAGCGCCGCGGCGGGCCCAGATCGTCTCCGCGACCGCACCGACGGCGAAACCGTCATTGAGACGCAGAACGCTGTGTGCGGAGGCCACGGTTGCCGAAGCCGCTCAATTCCGGGACGCCGAAGTCGGTCAATCCAAGTCTCGCCCGGAACGGGTGATGACCATTCTGGTCGCAGAGGATGATCCGGACGATCGCTATCTCATTGGAGAGGCATTCCGGGAGAGCGATTTCAAGCACAACATCGAGTTTGTCGAGAACGGCGAAGAGCTTCTGCTGTACCTATTTGCGTTGGACCAGTATGAGGATCGCGTGCTTCCTGATCTGGTGCTGCTCGACCTCAATATGCCGCGCATTGACGGGCGTCAGGCTCTGGCTGAAATCAAGGCTCACCCGGCTACACGGCGTATACCGGTGGTCGTCTTCACGACATCCAATGTCGACGACGACATCGTGCGGACATACGATCTGGGTGTGAGCACGTACATCACCAAACCATCCTCGGTCGATGGCTTGAGAGAAGTCGTTGATGGCCTGTCGATGTATTGGACACGGATGGCATCTTTGGCGCCACCGACCTAGGTGGTGCGCTTACCAACCGTAAAGTGATCGGTGTTACACTAAGTGCCAGTGCGGTACTGCGAACGGCGTTTCCAAGGGTAACCTTTCATGCACCATGACATACATTTGCATTCCATATGGGACGAGGTGAACCATGCCATGGCCATGTTCCTGGCCGGGCTTATCGTCATCGCCGGCCTGTGCGGGACGCTCGTATTTGCAGTCTGGTCGGAGCCGCATTTGGCCCTCATCTCGTTCGTGACCTGCGTCAACTGCCTGTTGATCGCAATGCAGTTCAAGAAGTAGCCAGGGCCGTTGAGTGGTCGGCCCCATCGCGTCGGCATTCGTTCGTGCAGCGGGCGGCCTGCCACAAAATTGCCGCTTGACGGGCCGCGCAAGAAACACTAGATACGCGCTCCCATGACTTATGCAGATCGACATACGCAGCAAAAACAGAGCCGGCCCCGTCGGGGCTGAGAGCGTCTGCGTGTGGGGAAGCTTGGTCATCCCACTTCACTTGGAATGAAGAGAGCGCTGGTTCGAATCCAGCCACGCAGACCAACCGTCTGGTTAGGTGTCAGTGGTTGCACGCCGCAATGTGGATGCGGAGGGCAAGGTTCGAATCCTTGAACCAGGACCAGATTCATGTCCCATGGTCCAATGGTAAAAGACGGCGGACTCTGACTCCGCAGATCTCAGTTCGATCCTGAGTGGGACTGCCAAATGCCAAAGAGGCAACGATGATGATGAAAGACAATCGCTTACGACCGTGCCTGCAACAGTGAAGCGCGCCTAGTCCAACAGGCAGAGACCCCAGGCTCAAACCCTGGTGAGGTCCCGGTTCGAATCCGGGGGCGCGCACCAATTGATTGTGTTATCGCCCCTGTAGCCCAATCGGCAGAGGCAATCGGCTTAGACCCGGTGTGATGGGAGTTCGAATCTCTCCAGGGGTACCAATACCGCCTCTAGGCGAACGAAGGAAACGAGACGATGAATGTCATGTTGAGAAAACGTTGGCTTGGCCAGCGCTCCGGTGATTGATCAGCGATTGAACGATCACAGGCAGGGAGCGTGGCCGAGACCTCAGCCCCTGTAGCTCAGCTGGATAGAGCGTAACCTTGCGAAGGTTAAGGTCAGACGTTCGAACCGTCTCAGGGGCACCAGACACATTTGTCGGCGCCTATAGCTCAATGGACAAGAGCGGTCAGTTTCTACCTGACAGGTTCGGGGTTCGAATCCTCGTGGGCGTTCCAGGCAAATTACGCTCGTAGCTTAGCCCGGCCCAAAGCAGAGGACTCTTAATCCTCGATCGTGAGTTCGAATCTCACCGAGCGTTCCAACAGTTGCGCCTGTAGCTCAATTGGATTGAGAGCACCCCGCTTCGAACGGGACGGTTGAGGGTTCGAGTCCTTCCAGGCGCACCAGACTTGCGCTCGTAGCTTAGCCCGGTCCAAAGCCGTTGACTTTTAATCTTCGATCCTGGGTTCGAATCCCAGCGAGCGCTCCACTCACTGCCGGAAACGCGTGTGGTCCAGTGGCAGGACAACGGATTCCAAATCCGGAGATGCGGGTTCGATTCCTGCCGCGCGTGCCATCGAGAACGGAAGCGAGAAAAGACGATGCAACAGTATCGGCAATGCCGCCTCAGGCGGCGGCACCAGGACCTAAAGGGTTACGCTGAGATGGTGACGTATCTGCCCTTACGAGGCACGAACGGCCGATCGGTCGAAGTTGGCCACGTCGTCGTGCTGGCCGAGGACAGCGATCATCGACCGTGGTCGATCGTTGCCGCGTCCGATCAGGTCGTCAGCGCGGCGTATCTTCGGCGCAAACGTAATGAGGCTCGCGATCGGACGGGCTCCGATCGGTAATGGTTTGGCGGCCGCGCGACCAGCCTCTGGCAGGAGGTAGCACGTCGCACTGCATGAGTTGCGTGGCCGTCATCTTGTTCAACTTAGGTGGCCCAATTGGTAGAGGCGCCTCACTGTTAATGAGGAAGTTGCAGGTTCGAGCCCTGCCCTAAGTGCCAGTTCTGTCCCTGCGGTCCAGCCAGGAGTGGACGCCGCATTGTCGATGCGGAGACCGTCGGTTCGAGCCCGACCAGGGACGCCAACTTTGCTGACGTCAACGTTCGCAACAAGCCCTAGCTAGGTGAGGGTGTGATGGAGTGAATGACATGGACAAGACAATGAGATGTCGTCTCTGGTGCGAGGACCGGACCTGACAGGGGTCCGTCGTCTAGCGGTCAAGGATGCCGCCCTCTCAAGGCGGCGACGCCGGTTCGAATCCGGTCGGACCTACCATGATCCTCAGCATCTGAACGTGATGGGACTTCTTCTGGTTGAACCCCTGGCACGCGCCGGTTCGCGTCCGGCGCTTGCCTCTAAGCGCGCGTTGCTCAAGCGATGCGTGAGAGGTCGCCGACCAGGTGGTGAGTTCTGACGTCCACTTGGCGCTACGTGTGTCGCAACGAATAGACCGGACCGATCCTTGAGCGGCTGTGTTGGTGCGAAATCAACCGCAGGACCTAAAACAAATTGTGGCCAAGGTAGCTCAGACGGTAGAGCGCCAGATTGAAACCCTGGAGGGCGGTGTCTCGAAAGCACCCCTTGGCGCCAAACAGATTGAACAGCTCGATGAGCTCACCGGCAGTGCGCCGGTTTTGTAACCAGGTGACCGGGCCCGAGACCTCCCGGGAACTGCATCACAATTGCCCATTGTCCCGGCCGGTTGTTCGTTGCGGACAGATGCCGACACGGTGCCAATCCATTGCAGATCGGCTGACGTCAGCGATATCGCAGGGGCGTATCCTGCCATCACAGTGGATCACGAGATTGTGGGATTCGTCCCACGATAACTTCATTTGATTTTGTGGTTGTCTTCCCACTCCAATGCAGACTAGCAAAGCTATGATTGGGATGGCGTAACCATTGTTGCGCAATCGGCGACGCTGGCCGAGATCGGTCATCTGGTGGCGATTCAACCGGGAACGCTTCTGGGCAGTCAACTTGATCGAAGGTCGGTACGCCCGGGATAGCACAGGAATGCGAAACGATGTGAAGGATGATGTCAGTCTGCTCGACAGCATCTCTGAGTTCTGTCGCCAGATGCAGATGGCCGAGTCGACCTTTGGGCGGCGCGCTGTCAATGACGGGAAATTCGTCGCCAGATTACGTGCCGGTGCGCGCGTCACGCCGGAGACTCTGACCCGGGTGAACAACTTTCTGACAAAGTACGGCGGCCACGAGGTTGCGGCGCCGGCTGAATTGCAGCGCCTTATTCGTCTCGATGCGCCGCTTCCCGTCTCACCACCGGTCAGCAAGTCCAGTTCCAAGAACTTCCGCTTTTTCGACAATCGGCAAAAGTATCTCCTGTTCGTAAATACCTGCAGTGAGAAGGAGACGATCGCCCGCCGCGTCGGAATGGAACTTGCCAACATTCACCCCCAACCGCCGGCAGTCCGGCTGTTTGATGCGGGTGTCGGCGACGGCTCGGTGCTCATGCGCGTCATGCGCCAAATGCATCAGCGCTTTCCAACCAAACCGTTCTATATCGTCGGCAAGGAGATCAGTCTCGAAGACGTCCGCCTGTGTTTGGACAAGATGGCCGATCGCTTCTTCGAACATCCGGCCACCGTTCTGGTCTTGACGAACATGTACTATTCGGAGGCGCCTTGGCTGGCTCCAAGATCCGTGACAGGTGCAACCTCACTGGTTTGGCATGACGTCGCCCTTCGGGGCGGCACAGCTAACGACTTTTGTGAGCAGATCGAAGCGCTGCAGCCATTCTTTGCCGAGCACTGGCAAGCGAGGCACAGCCCCAAGACCGGCAACCCGATCTACGAGCGTCCAGCCGTGCTGGTGATGTACCGCGAGGACTTTCGCTTTCTGCTGGACGACGTCATCCCGCGCAAAGGTCATGCGCAAGCGGATTTTGATCTGATTATTGCTTCGCAACCCTATCGGCTGCGCATACCGGTCGACTTCAAGGCTAAGCGTGTCATCGGCCCGCTGGCGCGTGGTCTGCGGCCCGGCGGACGGTTGATCGGAATACACTCCCACGGTGGCGATCCGGGCCTCGATATCATTCGTCGCGTGTGGCCAGATGAGGATCCGTTTCAAACGACTCGTCACGATATTCTGCGCGCGGTGCGGCAGGAACTGGGCCGTGATGCGCGCCATTACAACTTCAACGCTTACGCGGATGCCCGGGCCATATTTCGCTACGACATGCACACGCTGCCCAATGAGATTGCCGGCAGTGGGATCGGTACGTCGACCTTGTTCGCGGCCTGGAACGCGGCGGTGTACGTCGCGCAGATTGAAGATGAGCGCCTTGATGAGGCCGTTGGCCAGCGTGCCTATCTCGATGCCACACGTGATGTGCTGCACGAGCACGGTCGCCTTTGGTTCAACGATGAATCGTATGTGGTCTCAAGGAAACGGCATTGATCGAGGAGCATCGGAGGGTGACAGCCATGGAAGCCTTTGCAGATACGCCGGCGAACGCGCCAAAGAACGACAACATGCTCAACCGCATAGCGTCCGATCTCGTTCTGTCATGGTCTGTTGAGATGGGGGCCCACGATTGCAGCGGCGTGCATGCCATCGCTGATGTTCTGCCGCGCGGCGCAGCCGTCTACATCAATCACTTGCAAAGTCACACGCTTGACAACTCGCTTCATGCTGCTCGCATGGCGCATGACGCCGGACTGGAGCCGGTGGTCCACGTGGCCGCCCGGCGGGTTGAGACTCGCGCCGATTTCGATCGGTTTCTCGAGGGTGCACAACGCATCGGCATCCACAAGCTGTTGTTGTTGGGCGGCGACAGACGTACTCCTGTCGGTCCATTCGCCGATGCCGCGTCACTGTTGCGAAACCGCTGTTTGGCTGACTTCGGCATCCGAGAGGTTGGCTTTGCCGGTTACCCTGAAGGGCACCCGCGCATCCAATCCGGACTCATGGTAGCCGCGCTCGATGAGAAGTTGGAGCTGGCCGAGCGACAGGGTCTTGGCGCCTACGTCGTAACCCAGTTTTGTTTTGCTCCAAGTCGCATCATTCACTTCTGCAATGACCTGCAGCGCCGGGCACCTCGGGTCGCCGTTTACGTCGGCGTCGCGGGTCCCATCTCTCCCGTCAAACTGCTCGGCTTTGCGCAAAGGTGCGGGGTTGGCGCATCGCTGCGTGCTCTAAAGGCCCAGCGGACGGGAGCGCTGCGGGTCTTCACGCATCGGGATCCGGGCAAACTCCTGGCGTCGATCGCGCCCTACCTGCGAATGCCACATCGGACAAACGTTGTTGGCGTTCATGTCTTCAGCTTCGGACATGTGGCGCAGTCTGCGCATTGGATTAAGGCGATCGTCCAAAACGGCTGACACGTATTACGTACAAGAGTCGATTTTTGACGATTGTTCTGTCGATGGCGCGGCTGGCGGTCTAAGGACACTGGCAAAGCCGGAGCAGTGATTTGGATTACTGTGTCTGAGGGGGAAGTGACGAGAGCTGACGCCCCCCAGATCAGCTCTCGTCAACGAAGCGAAGCAAGTGCGGGGAAAGCATCGCTTCGTACAAACGACGACATTCAGCAGACTATTATTCTTTAGGTTGAGGTCAATCGAATATATTCCGATTAGGTTGATTTATTTTGAGATCACCTCAGCGATGAGCCAATTTTGCGACCGCCGCCACCGGGCTTGATTGGTTTATGATCAGCTGGATGAAGAACCATGCGCCTGGTGTGTTGCAAAATAGACACATGTAATTCGCCGTGCCATCGACGCATATTCACATGGGAGGCTTTTGGTCTTTTCGAGGATCAGCTCCTCGTCAGAACGGCGATAATGCGGCATCACCTGTTGCACCGATGCACAATCGGGACGCGGCGCACGGGGCCTGCCGCATTGGCGAAAGTGGACAATCGCGATACTTCATCGCAGGCTCTGCTTGTTCGGATCCAGAAGTCGCGACGGTGCCGAAAAGTCGACCGGTTCGATGTCTCTGAAGAATCTCGACCAATGGCGGATTCACAGTGTTGATGCCGATGGAATCGGCCGAATGCGCCGACGAACGGTGACACTCCTCGCATCTGTCAATTGGGACAATTGAACAATAGATGCACAATTCTGCGAGTGGACGCCGCCTTCAAAATCTGGTTGTTAGCAACTTGTCATGATTGGCGGAGCGGGGCCGCCTTCATGCCAACGACGCGAGCAGACAAATGAAGTCTGCTCGCGTCCGCGAGGCCATCAAGTCAGCGGGGTCGACTCGATCGCCCAACCCTTATACTCACTGAAATAATGACTTTAGTTCGACGGGCTTATCTGCTCAAGTCCGAACACGAATTGAGTGAGTGACGCTAACTGTTTGTTTTGCTTCTTCTAACATTGAGACTAATGGGCGATGGCGATGTGTGGGGTCGGGCACAGGTGATGGATTTCACCGGTCCAGCATTGTTGGATCTCGCGCGGCCAGTACAGGCGAGCAACTCGTGCCGGTCGATTATGCTCCACACGATCTCAAGGGCAGATGGCGGCATTCCGGCCACAGTCTTTACCGGCACGATCAGACGCTTTGATTGAAGCGATCAATGTGTTGCATCGACAGCTCGCGTCTCGCCTGACCTGCATGGGGCAT
>JBPCWB010000050.1:0-14366 GCA_051009955.1 Hyphomicrobiaceae bacterium
AACTTTGACTGGTGAACTGCGGAACACCGCAGTACACGCGGCGCCGGCGTCGTCGCATCGATCAGCGAATAGGCCGCGATCCGGGCGACGAGGGCGAGATCTCGGCGCCGACAAACTTTGACTGGTGAACTGCGGAACACCGCAGTACACGCGGCGCCGGTGTCGTCGCATCGATCAGCGAATAGGCGGCGATCCGGGCGACGAGCGCGAGATCACGGCGGCAACAAACTTTGAACGGTGAACTGCGGAACACCGCAGTTCATGCTGTGTTCGAGAAATCAGCTTCTCTTGCTGCGCGCCGGCGTTAAAGTCACGTACCCCCGCGGTCGGTCGGGCGAACTTGTCGAAGCATCTATCAAGCAGCTTTGGAGCGTGTTTGGCCGGATTGAAGGATCGACCCAACGACCGCGAATGATTCTGGAATGGGCAACAGAATCCATCCTTTGCCGACCCAAACGCCAATATTGACGCACGCCGTCGCTCCGAAAGACCACTGATTTTGAAGCAAAAACCCGCGATTCCGAGCGAATTGGAAGAAAGTCAAGAAAAAAGTGTGACAAGCGCTCGCGGATCGGCTATGAGGGAGTCTTCTGCGTGTTTATTGGGCCACGAGGGCAACCATCTCTTGACGTTTGCGCTGACGCAATGATGTCGAGCAGCCGGTTTTGTCCTCTTTTTGTGCGGAAAGAGAGGACGATCAACGGTGTCTGTGCCGTGCCGAGCGAGCGGGGAGATCGAGATTTAGGGGTATAGCTCAGTTGGTAGAGCGACGGTCTCCAAAACCGTAGGTCGCGGGTTCGAATCCTGCTGCCCCTGCCAATTGCTCGCTGGGAGAAGCCCGCACGACGCCCCCCCGTAGATCGAGCACTATAGGCACGCAAGCATTGATTGGTCGAGATAGAAAGTATTGATGGCGAAGTTCAACCCATTTCAGTTCGCTCAGGAAGTGCGTCAGGAAACGTCGAAGGTGACCTGGCCGACCCGCAAGGAGACATGGGTCACGTCGATTGCCGTGTTGATCATGGTGACGTTGTCGGCGCTGTTCTTCATGGCTGCGGATCAGCTGCTTGGCATTGTCGTATCGTTCATCTTGGGATTGGGCAGCTAGTCGGCACCGTCGGCTTGCACAACAGGCAATGAGCTAGAGGGACACACCGACGAATGGCGAAGCGCTGGTACATCGTGCACGCCTACACCAACTTCGAACGCAAGGTGGCGGACGCCATTAGGGAACGTGCGAAGCAGGCGGGCCTTGAACATCTCTTCGAAGAGGTGGTCGTGCCGACGGAAGAAGTGGTGGAAGTGCGCCGCGGCCGCAAGGTTCAGGCCGAACGCAAGTTTCTGCCGGGCTATGTCCTCGTCAAGATGGAGATGACGGACCCTGCGTTTTTGTTGATCAAGAACACGCCGAAGGTCACGGGCTTCCTTGGTGCCGACAATAAGGCGATGCCGATCAGCGATGAGGAAGCCGGACGCATCCTCAACCAGGTCGAGGAAGGTGTCGAGCGGCCGAAGCCGTTGATCACGTTTGATATTGGAGAGCAGGTGCGTGTTGCTGAAGGCCCGTTCGCGTCATTCTCGGGTCATGTCGAAGAAGTCGACGAAGAGCGCGCACGGTTGAAGGTGGCGGTGTCGATCTTCGGTCGACCGACGCCGGTGGAATTGGAGTTCGGGCAGGTTGAAAAGGTGACTTGATCTTCCGACGCGCGGCACGTTTCAAGTTCCAATCGAGTGGTTTGGGACGCTGTCTCAAAATCGGCTGAAGTCCGACCAATCCGGAAGACTTCAGCGCAGAAGTTGCGGGAGGACTTTGCCGGTCCGTCAACCGCAGACCCCGGGCAAGGCCATCGTGGCCCTGACCCATAAGTGAGCCAGGATAGGGGATTTGAATGGCAAAGAAGATCGACGGCTACATCAGTCTGCAGGTGCCTGCAGGCCAAGCCAATCCGTCGCCGCCCATTGGACCAGCTTTGGGCCAGCGCGGTGTCAACATTATGGAGTTCTGCAAGGCTTTCAACGCCAAGACGAAGGACATGGAGCAGGGGACACCGATTCCCGTCAAGATCACGGTCTTCGCTGACAAGTCGTTCACGTTCAATATGAAGACGCCGCCGGCCTCGTTCTTTCTGAAGAAGGCGGCGAAAATCAATGCCGGCAGTGGTGAGCCGGGCCGAACGACGATTGGCTCGGTGACAATGTCGCAAGTCAAAGAGATCGCCGAAGCAAAGATGGTTGATCTCAATACCAATGATGTCGATCAGGCGGCGCGGATCATCGCTGGATCCGCACGTTCGATGGGCCTCGAGGTGACGGAGTAGACGCATGAGCCAGGCAGGGAAAAGAATTCGCGCGGCACGGGAAAATGTTGATCGCGCCAAGCAGTATGACTTGTCGGAAGCCGTCAAACTGGTGAAAGGCGCGGCCAAAGCCAAGTTTGACGAGACGATCGATGTCGCCATGAACTTAGGCGTTGACCCGAAGCATGCTGACCAGATGGTGCGCGGCGTGTGCAATCTGCCCAATGGATCGGGCCGTTCGGTGCGCGTCGCCGTGTTTGCCCGCGGACCGAAGGCCGAGGAGGCGACGGCCGCAGGAGCGGATATCGTCGGTGCCGAGGACCTGGTTGAAGAAGTCCAGAAAGGCAACATCAATTTCGACCGCTGTATCGCGACACCTGACATGATGGCGCTGGTTGGTCGTCTCGGAAAGGTTCTTGGTCCGCGCGGTCTGATGCCCAATCCGAGGGTCGGAACGGTGACGATGGATGTGGCTGACGCCGTCTCCGGCGCCAAGGGCGGTGCGATTGAATTCCGGGTCGAGAAAGCCGGGATCGTTCATGCCGGCGTCGGCAAGGTCAGCTTTACTGACGAGCAGTTGGCGGAAAACATTACGGCCTTCGTTGAAGCGGTGAACCGCGCCAAACCTTCGGGTGCCAAGGGAACGTACATCAAACGCGTCGCGATCAAGTCGACCATGGGCCCGGGGGTCAAGATTGACCATTCAACGTTTGCAGGCCCCGTGATCTGAAACTGGGCCGGAGGTCGCGAGGCGGCCATTCGGCGACGAGATCCGGGCCTCAGTGCCCGGAGGCAGGACCTGGCAGCAATGGCAGGTCCATGCCTGTCCGAGATTGCAGATGCCGACCCGAGCACCGCGACGGTCGGCTTAATTGGCGCATTGAGCGCAGTCTGCATGAGACGCGAGATCGGCTGGCCCGGATTATTCCGAAGCCAGTCTGGACCTTCGTGGGTCGCACCGTGTCGCAACGTGCTGCACGGCGAGGACAGGCCGAGCGCTGGTAGGGCTACTTTGGTGGCCGTGCCGGCATGGTGCAACCCGCAAGTCGCATGTGGCGGCTTGCAACGGAAGGAGAGAGCAGGTGGATAGAGCTGCAAAGCGCGAGCTCGTGACACAGATGCACGACGTGTTCAACAACACGGGTGTGATTGTCGTTGCCCATTATGCCGGTCTTTCGGTGGCCCAGATGACGGATTACCGCCAGCGCATGCGCGATGCCGGTGGTCAAGTCAAAGTGGCCAAGAACCGATTGGCAAAGCTTGCCCTCCGCGAGACCCCGGTCGAGATGATTTCCGATCTGTTTACGGGGCCAACCTGTATGGCCTACTCAACAGATCCGATTGCAGCGGCCAAGGTGGCGGTGGGTTATGCCAAAGAGAATGACAAACTTGTCATCCTCGGCGGCACGATGGGCGGATCAGCACTTGATGCAAACGCCGTCAAAGCACTCGCTGAATTGCCTTCGCTCGACGAACTGCGTGGCACGCTGATCGGCCTCATTCAGGCGCCGATGACCAAGATTGCCCGTATCGTCAACGAGCCCGGCAGCCAGTTGGCGCGCGTCATCCATGCCAAAGCCTCGCAAGGAGAGGCCGCATAGAAACGCTGCGAACACAGAAATCAATTGCGATGGGGATGGTCCTCAGTCGCACGCAATACATCAGAATGTGAAGGACATTGAATCATGACAGATCTCGCTAAGATTGCTGAAGACCTCTCCGGCCTGACCGTTCTCGAAGCGTCCGAACTCGCCAAGATGCTTGAGGACAAGTGGGGCGTTTCGGCGTCGGCTGCCGTTGCCGTTGCCGCCGCTCCAGGTGGTGCAGATGGCGCTGCGGCCGTTGAAGAGAAGACCGAGTTCACGGTCATTCTGAAGGCGGCGGGAGACAAGAAGATCAACGTCATCAAGGAAGTCCGTGCCATTACCGGGCTGGGTCTGAAAGAGGCCAAGGAATTGGTCGAGGCCGGCGACAAGGCCGTGAAGGAAGATATCGGCAAAGATGAAGCCGAAGAAATCAAGAAGAAGCTCGAAGACGTTGGGGCAACCATCGAGCTGACCTAACGATGCACGACGCAGGACGGCGGCCCAATAGCGGGCCGCCTGCCTTGCCGACTTGGGATTTGATCACGCAAACGGTTTTCCGGTGTGCCCGCATGCGAGGCGCATCAGCGGACGTTCCGGTGAGCCGTTTTTCCAGCGATGCTTCGCGGCAGGCGCGTGAAGTTATCGCAATCAGTGCCCCGGCAGCACTGACACAGCACCCTTTGGGGCGCGGGCACCGCCAACCCGCGAACGAAATGAGGAGCCGAAATGGCTGAAGCATTTACCGGTCGCAATCGCATCCGCAAGAAATTTGGCCACATCCGCGAAGTCGCCGAGATGCCGAACCTGATCGAGGTTCAGAAGAGTTCATATGACGACTTTCTGATGGTCAAGGAGCCCGAAGGTGGGCGACCGGAAGTCGGCCTGCAGGCCGTCTTCAAATCCGTCTTTCCGATCTCCGATTTCTCGGGGCGCTCGACGCTGGAATTCGTACAGTATGAATTCGACCCGCCGAAGTACGACGTCGAGGAGTGTATGCAGCGGGACATGACCTACTCAGCACCGCTGAAGGTCAAGTTGCGCCTGATCGTTTTCGATATCAACGAGGAGACCGGCTCTCGCTCCGTCAAGGACATGAAGGAGCAGGACGTCTACATGGGCGACATGCCCCTGATGACGACCAACGGAACCTTCGTCATCAACGGGACGGAGCGTGTGATCGTGAGCCAGATGCACCGGTCACCGGGTGTGTTCTTTGATCACGATCGCGGCAAGACGCACGCGTCAGGCAAGCTGTTGTTCGCCGCCCGCATCATCCCCTATCGCGGTTCGTGGCTCGACTTTGAATTCGATGCCAAAGATATCGTTTATGTCCGCATTGATCGCCGCCGTAAGATTCCGGTGACGACGCTACTCTATGCCCTCGGCCTCAATGACGAAGAAATCCTTGGCGTATTTTACGATAGGGTGACGATCAAGGATTCAAAGCGCGGATGGCGGATGCCATTTGTGCGCGAGAAGTGGCGCGGGATGGCGCCGACGTCCGATCTCGTTGACGCCAAGACCGGCGAAGTTGTGGTCAAGGCCGGCGAGAAGATCACCGCACGGAAAGCTCGTGAGTTGGCCGAGGGTGGGCTCAAAGAGATCCTCGTTACATCCGAGGAAATGGCTGGCAGCTATCTCGCCGAAGACATCGTCGATTTGAGCTCCGGACGCATTCACGGCGAGGCGGCGGACGAACTCAATCCAGAGCTGCTGGCTGAGCTGAAGGACCAGAAGATCAAGCAATTCGATATCCTCGATATCGACCACGTCACGGTCGGCGCATTCATGCGCAACACCCTGAAGCTGGATAAGGCCAACAGCCGTGAAGACGCCTTGATGGATATCTATCGGGTGATGCGGCCAGGTGAACCACCGACCCTTGAGGCCGGTGAGAACCTCTTTCATGGCTTGTTCTTCGACCCGGAGCGCTATGATCTGTCGGCCGTTGGTCGCGTCAAGATGAACATGCGCCTGGATCTCGATGCCGAGGACACGGTCCGCACGCTGCGCAAAGAAGATATCCTGGCCGTCGTCAAGACGCTGGTCGATCTGCGTGACGGTAAGGGCGATATCGACGACATCGACCATCTGGGCAACCGCCGTGTGCGCTCCGTCGGGGAGTTGATGGAGAACCAATACCGCGTTGGTCTGTTGCGGATGGAGCGGGCGATCAAGGAACGCATGAGCTCCGTCGACATCGACACGGTGATGCCGCAGGACCTGATCAATGCCAAACCGGCTGCAGCCGCCGTGCGTGAATTCTTCGGTTCGTCACAGCTGTCACAGTTCATGGACCAGACGAACCCATTATCGGAAATCACGCACAAGCGTCGCCTCTCGGCGCTGGGGCCAGGTGGTCTGACGCGTGAGCGTGCCGGCTTCGAGGTACGCGACGTTCACCCCACGCACTACGGTCGGATCTGTCCGATCGAGACCCCGGAAGGACCGAACATCGGTCTCATCAACTCGCTGGCAACTTTTGCCCGGGTCAACAAGTATGGCTTCATCGAGAGTCCGTATCGGCGCGTCCGTGACGGTCAGGTGACCGACGAGGTCGTCTACCTCTCGGCGATGGAGGAAATGCGCCATCACGTTGCTCAGGCCAACGCCCCGGTGGACGACAAGGGCAAGCTGACCGAGGAACTCGTAACCTGCCGTTTCCAGGGCGATGTCCTGCTGGTGTCGCAAGACAAAGTCGACTATATCGACGTTTCTCCGAAGCAGCTGGTGTCGGTCGCTGCGGCTTTGATTCCGTTCCTTGAGAACGACGACGCCAACCGCGCCCTGATGGGTTCGAACATGCAGCGCCAGGCGGTGCCGTTGATCAAGGCTGAGGCGCCTTTGGTTGGGACCGGCATGGAGGAAGTGGTCGCCCGCGATTCCGGCGCGGCCATCGCGGCACGTAGGACGGGGACCGTCGACCAGGTTGATGCAACCCGTATCGTCATCCGTGCGACGGAAGAAACAGACCCGTCCAAGCCGGGCGTTGATATTTATCGACTGCGCAAGTTCCAGCGCTCCAACCAGAACACCTGCATCAACCAGCGGCCGCTGGTCAATGTCGGTGATCGCGTGAGTGCCGGCGAGATCGTCGCCGATGGTCCGTCAACCGATCTTGGCGATCTGGCACTTGGCAAGAACGTGCTCGTCGCCTTCATGCCGTGGATGGGCTACAACTTTGAGGACTCGATTCTGCTGTCGGAACGTGTCGTCTCGGAGGATGTGTTCACCTCGATCCACATCGAGGAGTTCGAGGTCATGGCGCGAGATACCAAGCTCGGGCCTGAGGAAATCACCCGCGACATACCCAACGTGTCCGAGGAGGCCCTGAAGAACCTCGACGAAGCAGGGATTGTTTACATCGGCGCCGAGGTTCATCCCGGCGACATTCTCGTCGGCAAGATCACGCCCAAGGGCGAGAGCCCGATGACACCCGAAGAAAAGCTGCTTCGCGCAATTTTCGGTGAGAAAGCCTCGGACGTTCGCGACACCTCGTTGCGCCTGCCTCCTGGCGTCTCGGGAACGATTGTGGAAGTGCGCGTCTTCAATCGTCACGGTGTTGACAAGGACGAGCGCGCCATGGCGATCGAACGCGAGGAGATTGAAAACCTCGCCAAAGACCGTGATGACGAACTCCAGATTCTCGATCGTAACGTCTATGGCCGTTTGCGTGATACGCTACTTGGCAAGGAAGTCGCCAAGGGGCCGCGCGGCGCGCGCAAGGGTACGACGATCGACACTGAGATCCTCGACGACATTCCGCGTAGCCAGTGGTGGGAGATCGGTCTCGCCGATGAACGCGCCCAGGGCGAGGTCGAGGCGATCAACCGGCAATATGAAGACGCCAAGAAGAGCCTCGAGCGTCGGTTTGTTGACAAGGTCGACAAGTTGCAGCGTGGCGATGAGTTGCCGCCTGGCGTCATGAAGATGGTCAAAGTCTTTGTTGCGGTGAAGCGCAAGCTTCAGCCCGGCGATAAGATGGCCGGCCGCCATGGCAACAAAGGCGTCGTTTCCATGATCGTGCCGCGCGAGGACATGCCGTTCCTCGAAGACGGGACACCGGTTGACGTTGTGCTCAATCCGCTTGGCGTGCCGAGCCGGATGAATGTCGGCCAAATCCTCGAGACGCACCTAGGCTGGTCGTGTCGCGGTCTCGGTCGCATCATTGATGACGCAATGCAAACCTTCCATGAAACGCAGGACTCGACGCCGGTTCGCAAGACGCTTGAGACGATCTATGGCGAACAGGATGGCGTTGCCAAGATGGGCGAGGATGACATCCTCAAGGTTGGCGACCAACTTCGCAATGGTGTGCCCATTGCGACGCCGGTTTTCGACGGCGCCCGCGAGCCGGATATTGTCACGATGCTTGAAAGAGCTGGTTTTGATTCATCGGGGCAGGTCACCCTCCATGATGGACAAACCGGTGAGCCATTCGATCGCAAAGTGACTGTCGGTTACAAGTACGTGCTGAAGTTGCACCACTTGGTCGATGACAAGATTCACGCCCGTTCGATCGGTCCATACAGTCTCGTGACGCAGCAGCCGCTCGGCGGTAAAGCGCAGTTCGGTGGGCAGCGTTTCGGCGAAATGGAAGTGTGGGCGCTCGAGGCTTACGGCGCCGCCTACACGTTGCAGGAAATGCTGACCGTCAAATCCGACGACGTTGCGGGACGGACCAAGGTCTACGAGTCGATTGTCCGTGGTGACGATGGCTTCGAGGCCGGCATCCCGGAGAGTTTCAACGTTCTCGTCAAGGAGATGCGTGCGCTTGGCATGCACGTCGATCTGATCGACTCAGAAGTTGAGGCGGTCGAGGATGAAGTACACGAGGGACCGCGGGTGCAACTTCCGCCGGCGGCCGAGTAGCAGTTTTGAGACTTAGGATGATGGCCGGTACAAGGGCCGGCCATCACCATTCGTAAACGTCGAGAGACGTACACCACGTCAGTTGCAGCACTTCTCAGGTTTGGCCCGGAAACTCTGTTGCTGCAGTTCGACCGTTGCCGGTTTCGGCACTTGAAAGGCACACGCGGCACCGCCCGGCCGCCCGCCAGGAGACGAGTGAATGAACGAGATCACAAACCTTTTCAAGCAACAGCAAACCCTGCCGACGTTTGACCAGATCAAGATCTCCATCGCCAGCCCAGACGATATTCTGTCGTGGTCATTCGGCGAAATTAAGAAGCCTGAGACGATCAACTACCGCACGTTCAAGCCCGAACGCGACGGCTTGTTCTGCGCCCGAATCTTCGGCCCGATCAAGGACTACGAGTGCATGTGCGGGAAGTACAAGCGCATGAAGTACAAGGACATCGTGTGCGAGAAGTGCGGCGTGCAGGTTACGCTCGCCAAAGTTCGCCGTGAGCGCATGGGCCATATCGATCTGGCCGCTCCTGTCGCACACATCTGGTTCCTGAAATCGTTGCCAAGCCGCATCGGCCTGTTGCTTGACATGTCCCTCAAGGACCTCGAGCGGGTGCTCTATTTCGAGAACTACATCGTGATCGAGCCAGGTGTCACGACGTTCACGGAAATGCAGCTTCTGAGCGAAGATCAATTCAACCAGGCTCTGGACGAGTTTGGACCGGACAGCTTCACCGCCGGCATCGGCGCCGAAGCTATTCGCGAGATCCTGATGGGTATGGATCTGCAGCAGATTCGTGACGATCTGCGCCAGGAGATTGCGGAATCGACCTCGGAGCTCAAACCGAAAAAGCTCGGCAAGCGCCTGAAGGTGATCGAGGCCTTCATCGAGTCCGGTAACAGGCCGGAATGGATGATCCTGACGGCGGTTCCGGTGATCCCGCCGGAATTGCGTCCGCTCGTCCCGCTGGATGGCGGCCGATTTGCGACATCGGATTTGAATGACCTCTACCGCCGCGTCATCAACCGCAACAATCGCCTGAAACGATTGATGGAACTGCGTGCGCCGGACATCATCATCCGAAACGAAAAGCGCATGCTCCAGGAATCGGTCGACGCCTTGTTCGACAACGGCCGTCGCGGCCGTGTCATTACCGGCGCCAACAAGCGGCCGTTGAAATCACTCGCAGATATGCTCAAGGGCAAGCAAGGCCGGTTCCGCCAGAACCTGCTTGGCAAGCGCGTGGATTATTCCGGCCGATCCGTGATCGTGGTCGGCCCGAACATGAAGCTGCACCAGTGTGGATTGCCGAAGAAGATGGCGCTGGAGCTCTTCAAGCCGTTCATTTACGCACGACTGCAGGCGCTGGGCCAGGCTGCCACCGTCAAGCAGGCCAAGAAGCTGGTCGAGAAGGAAAAGCCGGAGGTCTGGGATGTCCTGGATGAGGTCATTCGTGAGCACCCGGTTCTGCTCAACCGGGCACCGACGCTGCACCGCCTCGGCATTCAAGCATTCGAACCTGTGTTGATCGAAGGCAAAGCGATCCAATTGCATCCGCTGGTGTGCGCTGCGTTCAACGCCGATTTCGACGGCGACCAGATGGCCGTTCACGTGCCGCTCTCGCTCGAAGCACAGTTGGAAGCTCGCGTCCTGATGATGTCGACCAACAACATCCTGCATCCGGCGAGCGGCGATCCCATCATTGTGCCGTCTCAGGACATTGTTCTCGGCCTCTACTACCTGTCGCTCGTCCAAGAGAACGCGGTCGGCGAAGGTATGATGTTCGGCTCGGTGTCCGAAGTCCGTCATGCTTTGGAAGCCGGTGCCGTCGGTCTGCATGCCAAGGTCAAGGGCCGCTACGTTGCGGTTGACGAAGATGGCGGCGAGATCGTTCAGATTCATGACACAACACCCGGCCGCTTGATCCTCGGCGAATTGCTGCCAAAGCAGCCCAACGTCGAGTTTGAACTGATCAACCAGCTGCTGACCAAGAAGGCGATTTCAGGTTTGATCGACGCCGTCTATCGTGGCTGCGGTCAAAAAGAGACCGTGATCTTCTGTGATCGCATTATGGCTCTCGGCTTCCAGCACGCGTTCAAGGCCGGAATTTCGTTCGGCAAGGACGATATGGTGGTGCCCGACACGAAGACGAAGATCGTCGACCAGACGAACGAACTCGTGCTGGAGTTCGAGCAGCAATACAATGATGGTCTGATCACCAAACTGGAGAAGTATAACAAGGTGGTGGACGCCTGGTCGAAATGCACCGACCAGATCTCAAAGGAAATGATGGATCGCATCTCCGGTGTTCAGCAGAAGGCGGATGGTGCCGACAAGCCGATCAACTCCGTCTATATGATGAGCCATTCAGGTGCCCGAGGTTCGCCAACGCAGATGCGCCAGCTCGCTGCGATGCGCGGCCTGATGACCAAGCCGTCGGGCGAAATCATTGAGACGCCGATCATTTCCAACTTCAAGGAGGGTCTCAGTGTCCTCGAGTACTTCAACTCGACGCACGGTGCACGAAAAGGTCTTGCGGATACGGCGCTGAAGACGGCGAACTCCGGGTATTTGACGCGACGCCTGGTCGACGTGGCGCAGGACGCCATCATCAGCGAGCAGGATTGCGGCACCGACGCAGGCATCAACGTGCAGGCCGTGGTCGATGCTGGTCAGGTGCTCGTTACGTTGGCCAATCGCGTCCTCGGTCGAACAGTGGCGGAGGATGTCACGCATCCAGAATCCGGCGAGGTCATCATCGCAAATGGTGAGCTGATCGAAGAGCGCCACTCGGATGCGATTGAAAAGGCCGAGTTGCAGGAAGTGCGAATTCGCTCTGTCCTTACGTGTGAGACGACTAGCGGCGTTTGTGGCAAGTGCTACGGCCGTGATCTGGCACGCGGGACGCCGGTCAACATTGGCGAGGCGGTGGGGGTCATCGCGGCCCAGTCCATTGGTGAACCCGGCACACAGCTGACGATGCGGACGTTCCACATCGGCGGTGCGGCCCAGGTCACCGACACGTCTGTTATGGAGTCAAACTACAACGGGACGGTTCATATCAAGAATCGCCTCGTGGTCAAGAATGGCCGTGGCGAACTGATCGCCATGGGCCGCTCGATGGCCGTCACGATTTCGGATCAGACCGGCAAGGAGCTCGCCAGCCAGAAGGTGAGCTACGGTGCTCGGCTGCTGGTTGACGACGGCGATACGGTTACGCGCGGGACGCGCCTTGCGCAGTGGGACCCGTACACGCGGCCGATCATCACGGAAGTCGACGGCTTCGTGGAGTACGAGGATCTCGTCGAGGGGGCCTCGGTACGTGAACAGACCGACGAGGTCAAAGGCACGTCCAATCGGGTCGTTATCGATTGGCGCGCCTCGCCGCGTGGCGCCGAGCTCAAGCCTGCGATCGTCATCAAGGACAAAAAGGGCAAGCCAATCGAAGTCGCGCGTGGCGGCGACGCTCGTTATTTGCTGTCCAACGAGGCGATTCTGTCGGTCGAGCCGGGCCAGGAAGTCAAAGCGGGAGACGTTCTGGCGCGTATTCCTGTTGCGTCGGCCAAACAGAGCGACATCACGGGCGGTCTGCCGCGCGTTGCGGAGCTGTTCGAGGCACGGCGCCCGAAAGATCATGCAATCATCGCTGAGGTTTCGGGTACCATCGAGTTTGGCAAGGACTACAAGAACAAGCAGCGGATTGCTATTCGCCCGCCCGAGGAGGACGCGGATCTCGTCGAGTATATGATTGCACGCGGAAAAACTCTGGCCGTGCAAAACGGTGATCACATCGAAAAGGGTGACTATATTTATGATGGCCACCCGGCACCGCACGATATTCTGGCGATCAAGGGCGTCGAAGAACTGGCGAACTACCTGATCAACGAGATCCAGGATGTCTACCGTCTGCAAGGTGTGACCATCAACGACAAGCACATCGAAGTGATTGTTCGCCAGATGCTGCAGAAGGTCGAAATCACCGACACAGGTGAGACTGAATTCATCAAAGGCGAACAGATCGACCGGATCGAATTCGCCGAGAGGAATGCAGCTTACGAGACGGCTGGCAAACGGCCGGCGAGCGCACAGCCGGTGTTGCTGGGGATCACGAAAGCATCACTGCAGACCCGCTCGTTCATCTCAGCGGCCTCTTTCCAGGAGACGACCCGCGTGCTGACCGAGGCCGCTGTCGGCGGTAAGGTCGATACTTTGGAGGGTCTGAAGGAGAACGTTATCGTCGGCCGCCTGATCCCGGCAGGAACCGGCGGCATGTTGCGGCGTGTCCGGCGCGTTGCCGCGCGGCGTGATGAGCTGATCGCCAAGGAACGGGCAAAGGCTGAAGCGGAACAGGCGTTGGCGCAACCGGAGCCGGACGATGATCCCTTCGGCCGCCGTCGCCGCACAGAGGAGGCTGCCGAATAGGTGATCTGCTAACGCACTTGTGGAAATAAGGCGGGAAATCACTGTGTTCCCGCCTTCCCTTCACCGGTTGTCACCCCTGCTGTCGTGGACGGTCGTGTCCCGGCGACGAAGCGGTGAAAATGACGCGGAAATCCTGACATTTTTTGCCGGATTTCCCCTGACAGCAGTTGACCCGAACAGGCGGTGCGTATATGTTCCGCCTACTCTTCGATAGGTCGTGAGCATTGATTAAGCGCAGACTCGTGCTGCGGCTCAAACACTATCGACCGAACACAGAGAACATTCAGAAGCCAAGATCGACGGTTCAACCGCGTGATCCTCTGGGTTTTGACCGGGCAGGCGGCAACGCGATGCTCGGTCGATACGTTTGGAATAGGATCGTGCCCGCACGATCAGGCCAGGGAGCCGAAAGTCGCATGCCGACGATACAACAGCTGATCCGCAAGCCGCGGCAGAAGCAGATCAAGCGGAACAAGGTTCCGGCGATGCAGGCCTGCCCGCAGAAGCGAGGCGTGTGCACGCGCGTCTATACGACGACGCCGAAAAAGCCCAACTCGGCGCTGCGAAAAGTTGCCAAGATCCGCCTCACGAACGGTTTTGAGGTGATCGGCTACATTCCTGGCGAAGGCCATAACCTGCAAGAGCACTCCGTGGTGCTCATTCGCGGTGGCCGGGTCAAGGACCTGCCGGGTGTGCGCTATCACATCATTCGCGGCGTCCTCGATACACAGGGTGTGGCCGCCCGTCGCCAGCGTCGCTCCAAATATGGTGCGAAGCGGCCGAAATAACGGAACGTGTAGAGCACTGCCGGACACCAAGGCGGTGCTCATTCATTTGAAGGGCCGCGAAGCGCATCGCGCGGGCGGCGACAGTTACAGGATCGAAGGACGCGCGAATGTCCCGTCGCCACAGAGCTGAGAAACGCGAAGTCAATCCGGATCCGAAGTATTCGGATCTGGTTTTGTCGAAGTTCATGAATGCCATTATGCGGGCGGGCAAGAAGTCGACCGCGGAGCGCATCGTTTACGGTGCGCTCGATCGCGTCGAAGACCGCGCCAAGCAGGACCCGGTGCAGATGTTCCACCAGGCTCTCGAGAATGTCATGCCGACGGTCGAGGTTCGCTCGAGGCGGGTTGGCGGCGCCACCTATCAGGTGCCGGTCGAGGTGCGTGTAGAGCGTCGCCAGGCACT
>JBPCWB010000051.1:0-3136 GCA_051009955.1 Hyphomicrobiaceae bacterium
TCGGCCAGAACCTGCTCAAGAGCATAGGCGACCTCGAGGACCAGGCCGTCCGAACCATTCGGCCCAATCACCTGAATTCCGAATGGCATGCCTTGGTCGTCGACGCCGCACGGCAGTACGGCCGCACAGGCCAGCGCCATCGTCGGCGCATAGGTGATAGCCAGCCAACGCATATAGGTCGGCATCGTCTCGCCATTGATCTCACGGACCGAGAGTTGTTCATGTGGGAACGGTGAAACGGCGGCGCCAGGGCAGATCAAAACGTCGAAGTCGCTGAAAAAATCGCCGAACCGGCGCATGATCTTGGCTTGCTCAACGTTGGCAAACGCCACATCCTTGGCCGTCAATTCGAGCCCGCGTTCGGTATTGTCGATCACGTTCGGACCGAGAAGATCACGATGGTTGGCAAGCCGCTCGTAATGGGAGCCGACGAAATAGATACCGCGTATCGTCTCGAAGACATCGTGCACGTTGGCGAAGTCCGGCGCCGCCTCCGCGGTTTCGCCAAAGACGTGGGCAAACGTCTTGATACGCGACTCGAACGTGCCGCGAATGGCGGCATCGACAGGTGCGCACTCAAGATCAGCGGAAAACGCGACACTCAGGGAGCCGAGGTCGATGCCGGCCAATTCTTCCGGAATGCGCATGACGTCGTCACTGGAATAAGGATCGCGCTTGTCGATGTCGACCTGGCCCTTGAGGAGCAAATGCAGATCCGCAAGCGATCGTGCCATGGGGCCATTGACCGAGAACGGTGTGATGAGTGACGAGCGGTCTGGTCCGGGAACAACGCCAGGCGATGGCCGAAAACCGACGACGCCGCAGAATGCTGCCGGCGTGCGCAGGCTGCCACCATAATCCGAGCCGGTTGCGATGGGCATCTGGTTCGTTGCCAACGACACCGCCGATCCACCCGATGACCCTCCGCAGGTCTTGCTCGGATCGAAAGGATTGCCGGTCGCGCCATAGACACGGTTTTTGGTGTTCGCTCCGGCGCCAAATTCCGGTGTATTCGTTTTCGCAAATATGATCGCACCTTCATCGCGAAGATTGGCGACGGTGTCTTCGTCGTCGTCCGGAACATGATCCTTGTAAAGCAGCGAACCGTAGGTCGTCGTAAGCCCTCCGGTGGCCTGGAGATCCTTGATGCCCAACGGCAGGCCATGCAATGTGCCGAGCGGTTCGCCCTGCATGACGGCACGCTCAGCGTTCTTTGCGGTTTCGCGGGCGCTTTCCGCATCCATTGCGACGACAGCATTGAGGCCATCGTTCGTTGCTTCAATCTGCGCCAAACAGCTATCGAGCAATTCGACCGGCGACAGCTGCTTGTTGCCGATCAGCCGGCGCGCCTCGACGGCGCTGAGTTCGCAGGGTTTGGACATCGATTACTTCCTCAAGTGCTGAAATTGATATTTTCATTGGACTTCGATTTGGCCGGCCGGCATCGTCCGCGGATGTCTGGTTAGCCGCCTGCAGCGATTTCCTTCCAAGCGCTCAGTAGTTCGCGGGCGCTGGCGCTGACATCGGGCGCGGTCTTGCCGGGACTATATATGGATGAGCCGATTCCGAAGCCTGCCGTGCCGGCCGCTGCGTAGCTGCCGATGTTGGCAGCCGAGATGCCGCCGACGGCAATCATGATGGTGTCGGACGGAAACACGGCTCGCCAAGCCTTGACAATGGTAGGCGGCATCGCTTCCGCCGGGAACAGTTTGAGGGCATCGGCGCCGGCGGTCAGGGCCTGAAATGCCTCGGTCGGTGTGGCGACGCCAGGGACACAGGTCATGCCTTCAGCCTTGGCTTCGTCGACGATCTCCGTGTCCATGTGGGGCATCACAATGAGTTCTCCACCGGCGTCGCGGACATCAATGACATCTTCCGGTGTCATGACAGTGCCGGCCCCCACCATGACCGTCTCGCCGTGACGGCGGGCCAGACGCTCGATGGAGCGCAGCGGTTCAGGCGAATTGAGGGGAACCTCGATGATCCGCAAGCCAGCCTCCACCAAGGCGTCGGAAACGGCATCCATTTCGTCGGGCTTGATGCCACGAAGGATCGCAACCAATGGACAGTCGTTGAGCAGGTTCGCAAGATCCATCGCGCTAACTCCACTAGATTCCGGCGGCGTCTGCGATCGCAAGATGACCGCGAACGATCGAGGCACCGTCAACAAGAGTCGTAGCCAACCCTATGACGTTTGCAGCTCTGACATAAAGCTCGCCCAACGTCGAGCCAGCCATGACGTGAATCGGTTGATTCGCTGCCGCCGCTGCCCTGATTTCGAAACCGATAAGCAGACCGGAAAGATAAGTCGCGACACCGGAGCCCGGCAGTTTGTCGAAGAGTGCCAGCGTCCGCGCCGAAAAGACCTGATGCAGGAGATCCCCAGGAGGCCCGGCGGCGGAACTTGCCTCAACGCCGGTCTCAAAGTAGCTGTCGTCTTCCGGCCCCGATGCCATGCGCCCGAGTATGGTGTGACTTCTGAGCGCCGCGAATACTTCACCGGTCATGAAGGTGCGAAACGCAATGATGTCGCCGTTGCGGACCGAAACCCATTTGGAGTGCGTGCCCGGCAGCACGAATTCCGCATCATTGGTGCCCAGGCCGGCCATTGCCCCAAAGATCTGCGTTTCCTCACCTCTAATGACGTCGGGCACGCCGTCGCTCGATTGCGTCTCCAAGCCGGGGATCAATGTGATCACCTGCGATGGGTCTGCTTCGATCCTGACGAGCCGATCGGCAATGGTCTGCAGCGAAGCGGGACACGGCACGTATGGCGCCTCAACCCAGCCCTGTCGGCTGCCGATCATTCCGGATAGCACAATTGGCAGCTCGCGATCGGAAATGCCCAAGTTCTTGACTGCGGATGCAAGAACGTCGGCAAACGCGCCGTTGCTGACCGACAGGATGCCGTCAGACGACTCGATGTGATTCAGAATCGAACCGTTGGCCCCGGTCAGGTAGCAGCGCAAGGTTGTGGTGCCCCAATCGACCGCAATCAATCGCGGCGTTGTCACAATCGAATGACCTTGCCGGGGTTCATGATGTTGCTTGGGTCGAGCGCATGTTTGATTGCCCGCATCATATTGATCTCCACATCGCTCTTGTAATGCATGTTTTCGTCGAGGCGCAGGCGTCC
>JBPCWB010000052.1:0-6002 GCA_051009955.1 Hyphomicrobiaceae bacterium
GGCACCAGAACCAGGCTGCCAAATAGCATCAACCCAAATAGAATGCGCAGCACGACGCCCGAAACGTAGTTTCGATCGGCGAAGATGGCCGGATCGATGAAAGGCGTTTTGGACGTCAGCGAGTCGACGACAAACATCCATAGCGCGCTAAGGCTGATCAGACTCAGCGTGACGATCAGCGGCGAATGAAACCACTCGAGGCGCTGACCGCGGTCAAGAATGAACTGCAGGCAGCCGACGGCGATGGCGAGCAAAATAAACCCGTAGTAGTTGAACTTCCGTGGCTGACGATTGCCTGCCCGAGGCACGAGCAAGGCAATCATCACGAACGCCGCAATGCACACGGGAATGTTGAGATAGAATGCCCAGCGCCAATTGGAGTACTCGACGAGATAGCCACCAATCGTCGGACCGAAGACAGGGCCAAACATGATACCGACGCCCCACCAGCCCATGGCGATACCGATGTCCTCGCGCCGATAAATGGCGAGTAGTGATGACAGGGCGAGCGGGATCAGCGACGCTCCAAACAGGCCCTGCATGAAACGGTGAACGAGAATTTCTTCAAGCGTCGTGGAGTTGGCCGCGAAGACGGAAAACAGCATGAAGCCGGCGATCGAGAGCAACAGCAAGGGCTTGCGCCCGAATGTTTGACCGAGCGCACCCCACAGCGGCGTCGCTACCGCAACCGCGATAAGATATGAGGTCAACACCCAGGCAATCTGGTCCTGGGTCGCCGACAGTGACCCCTGCATCTGGATCAGTGCAATGCTGAGTATCGACGTATCGAAGACCTGGATCAGAGGCGCGAGAATGAGCGCGACCGTGATCAGTGCAAGTCGGAAGCCGCTCGGCCTGCCGGTGTCGTCAACTGCATCACCCGTTACCGCGGCCATCTCAACCTCGGAACCAGCCGACCAACGTTTCCTTCAGCGCTTCGAGTGAGCGCCGGTGCTGGGTATCGACCTCGACGACGACGCTCATGCCGGTCCGCAATTGCGGGCTCTGCTGCGGGTCTTTGAGCTTGAGCCGCACGGGCAGGCGCTGCACGACCTTGACCCAGTTGCCGGTCGCGTTCTGTGGTGGCAACAATGCAAACTCGGCGCCGGTTGCGGGGTCGATGCTGGTGACGATTGCGTCACGTCCGTGCTCGGGGTAGGCATCAACGCGAATTTTTGCGGATTGACCCTCCCGTATGTGGGTTAGATCCGTCTCTCGAAAGTTCGCCTGGACCCAGACATCGCGCGTTCCCACGATGCTGAAGACGACCTTTCCTTCTTCGACATACTCGCCTTTTTGCAGATCGAAATTGGCGATAACACCGTCGAGCGAAGCCCGCACCTCGGTACGCTTGAGGTCAAGTTCAGCCTGCTTGAGCACCGCAGCCGCAGCCAGCACGCCGGACAGGCGAGCGACAGGCGTGTCGGCATCGCCTCCCAGCCTCGCGACAGCCTGGGAAAGTTCCTGGCGCAAGACATTGATCTGCGCTTTGGCGTTCTGCATCTCCTGCTCGGCCGTATCCAGCGTGCTCTGGGACGCAATCGACTTGAGACGAAGGCGGCTCTGGCGCGCGAAACGGCGCTCGTAGAAGGACACATCAACCCTGGCCTTTTCGAGACTGGCGAGCTTCTCGCGGTAAAGATATTTCTGCACCTCACCGTCTTGCTTCGCGGCTAGCAACTTTGCCTTGGCTTCATCAACAGCAAGTTGAAATGGTTCGGCGTCAATTCGAAACAGTACGTCGCCAGGTTTGACAACCTGATTGGATCGCACAAGCACTTCGCTGACCCGGCCAGAGATATCGGTGCTGACGGCGACCTTGTCCGATTTGATGTAGGCGTTATCGGTGGTCACGTAGCGTCCGCCGGTCAGGTAAAGATAAAGACCGATCGCGACAGCGAGCAGCGGCCCGAGGAGCGTCAACGCGGCTATCCGGAAAAATCGCCTCTTACGCGTCGGCGATTGGATTTCGGGCACTTCCGTTGGGACAGCCGCGGCTGATGCAGTGCGTTCCTGGGCAGCCTGGTCGGCCGCCGAGCGCTCGTCGGACTGCCGTTTGCGATTACTCATCGCCGTCTCCCGTGACAGACGCAACCTGTTGGGTCTCCACGTTGTCCGACAGACGATCTGAGCGCGCCAAGCGGGTCATGTTGTCTTTAATTTTGAGGAGCGTATCGATCAGCTGCTCGGCCTCGCGCTCCGACACCCCGTCCAGAGCCTCGGCTCGGGTCTCCTCCGATAATTTGCGCATCTCGGCCAGCACATGCTGAGTATTGGGACGACAGTGCAGCGTTCGTGCACGCCTGTCCTTCGGATCCGGGCGGCGCTCCACGAGATCTTTCGCTTCCAGCCGATCGATGTGGCGGCTGAGCGTGATATTCTCGATTTCCAGGATGTCGGCCAGCGCACTTTGGTTGATGCCTTCACGCCGCCGCAGTTGCCCGAGAACGCGCCACTGGGCCCGCGTCAGATCGAGAGCGCGGGCGCGCTCATCGACACGCAGCCGCACCAAGCGCGAGACATCACCGAGCAGGAAGCCCAGTGAGCGGGTAAGATACGTATCGTCATCACTATTCATGCTGGCTTATAATAAGCCAGCTTATCATAAGCTTCAACAAGCAAATTGGACGTTTGTTGATACGTGATGACGGGGTTGGCGAGGTGCGCCTGGCCACCAATCGCATCCGTCCAGACCGCCATGTGGTCTGTCGCAGTCCAGAAAAAAGGGCGGCACGCCGGCCGCCCTTGTCGTAGCGAGTTCAGTGACGATTAGACCGAATAGTACATATCGAACTCGACAGGATGCGGCGTCATTTCGGTGCGCTCGACTTCTTCCATTTTGAGCTCAATATAGGCATCGATCAGATCATCCGAGAACACATTGCCAGCCTTGAGGAATGCGCGGTCGGCATCGAGGCAATCGAGCGCTTCGCGCAACGAACCCGCAACCGTTGGAATTTCGGCCAATTCGGCCGGTGGCAGATCATACAGGTTCTTGTCCATCGGGTCGCCCGGATGGATACGGTTCTGAATGCCGTCCAGGCCCGCCATCAGCATCGACGCGAATGCCAGGTAGGGGTTGGCCGTCGGATCCGGGAACCGCACTTCGACACGCTTGGCCTTAGGCGAGGTCGTGTAAGGAATACGGCACGATGCAGAGCGGTTACGCGCCGAATACGCCAGCAAGACCGGCGCCTCGTAGCCCGGCACCAGACGCTTGTATGAATTCGTCGACGCATTTGCGAAGGCATTGATGGCCTTGGCATGTTTCAGAACTCCGCCGATGTAGTAGAGGCAGGTCTCTGAGAGATCGGCATACTGGTTACCGGCAAACGTCGGCTCGCCACCTTTCCAGATCGACTGGTGGCAGTGCATGCCGGACCCGTTATCACCGAACACCGGCTTCGGCATGAAGGTCGCTGTCTTGCCATAGGCCTGCGCCACGTTGTGGATCGCATACTTGTAGATCTGCAGGTGATCGGCGATCTTCACCATTGTCTGGAACTTGATGCCAAGTTCATGCTGCGCAGAGCCCACTTCGTGGTGATGTTTCTCAGTCTCGACGCCCATCTCGGCCATCACCGACAGCATCTCGGAGCGAATGTCCTGGCAGCTGTCAACCGGCGGTACCGGGAAATACCCGCCCTTGGTGCGCACGCGGTGACCGAGATTGCCCATCTCGTAGTCGCGATCACTGTTGGACGGCAATTCCGAGGAATCCAGCTGAAATCCGGTCGCGTAAGGGTCGGCACGGAACTTCACGTCGTCGAAGAGGAAGAATTCCGCCTCCGGGCCGAAGAAAACAGTGTCGCCAACACCCGTGCTCGCCATAAAGGCTTCAGCCTTTTTCGCCGTGCTGCGAGGATCGCGATCGTACGACTCGCCGGTTGTCGGCTCAACGATATCGCAGAAGACCGCCAAGGTTTTTTGCGCGAAGAACGGGTCGATATGGGCCGTGGCACAATCAGCCTTGGCGAGCATGTCGGATGCCTCGATGCCCTTCCAGCCTGCGATCGATGAGCCATCGAAGGCATAGCCCTCTGCAAACATCTCCTCATCGATAACATTGGCGTCGGCTGTTACGTGCTGCATCTTCCCGCGCGTATCCGCAAAACGGAAGTCGACGAATTTCACGTCCTTGTCTTTGATCGATTGGACGAGTTCGGCAGGTGTTGTCATGGGATCTCCCCTGTTTGATGTCCTATTGAAAGATCGAAAAATGCAAAATGAACGGGCCGAGCGCACACAGCTCCTTCGGATCGTTCCAATTGAATTGCAGACCAGTCGTCGCTGCGCTAGACCGCTTCGGCTCCGGTTTCGCCGGTTCGGATACGGATCGCTTCATCCACTGTGGAAATGAATATCTTACCGTCGCCAATGCGGCCAGTTTTCGCGGCTCCCTGAATTGCTTCGACGGCTTTGTCGAGTTGGTCGTCGGCAAGCACGACCTCAACCTTGACCTTCGGCAGGAAATCCACGACGTATTCCGCGCCGCGATAGAGTTCAGTGTGCCCCTTTTGGCGACCAAACCCCTTTGCTTCGATGACCGTGATGCCCTGCAAGCCGATCTCTTGTAGCGCCTCTTTGACCTCATCGAGCTTGAAAGGTTTGATGATGGCTTCGATCTTCTTCATGCGTGATGTCCTTCCGCTCAGGGCATAGCAACGGGCCGCCAGAATTCGTGGTCCTTGGAGACCTGCTAGCATGGCACGTGCCAAGTCGTTTACGATTCGTTAATTCATTGATTTTCAACGATTTATTCTTGTTCTGCTTACTTTCGCAGCAGTGTGCGTTGCCGTCGCGTGATGACTTTTCAGTCTGATTGATTAACTTTTAATCATCGGGAATTCAACCGCCGACGGGCTCGGGGCGGCATGCTACAACACCTGCTACAACAGCGGGCAGAAAAGGGGAACGGCCGCATGCGCGTTAAGGCGATCGATCATATCGTTCTGACGGTCGCGTCAATTGAGAAGGCCGTGGCATTCTACCGGAACGTACTGGGCATGGAACCTGTAACGTTCGGCCCCGACAATCGGTGCGCGCTAAAGTTTGGCGACCAGAAGATCAACCTCCACGAAGTCGGCAACGAATTCGAGCCACGCGCTGTTCGGCCGTGGCCAGGGTCGGCCGACGTATGCTTCCTGGTTGATGACCTGACTTCCGTTGAGGCCCACCTGGCATCGTGCAACGTTGAGATCGTGGCTGGTCCTGGACCGCGCACCGGCGCCAACGGTGAGATTCGTTCGTACTACGTCCGCGATCCTGACGGCAATCTGATCGAATTGAGCGAATACGCATGACATGGACGATGCATCACATGAATGACATCTCCACCAAGGAGCTCCTGACCAATCAGCAAATGAGCGCCGCCGACGAGGCGGCCGTCGCCAGCGGTGTTCCCAGCCTGGAATTGATGGAGAATGCGGGTTGCGCGGTGGCCGATGTGGCAGAACGGCTTGTGGCGCCCGAAGCACGGATCATTATCGCCTGTGGGCCCGGCAACAACGGCGGTGATGGCTTCGTGGCAGCCCGCCATCTGCAGGCTCGCGGGTTCCGTGTCGACGTCGGCTTGTTGGGATCAGTCGAGCAACTTCGCGGCGATGCCGGCGAGATGGCCAATGCCTGGCAAGGGGAGACGGCAGACTGCGATCACCTCGATCTTGGGACCGCAGACCTACTCATTGACGCCCTCTTCGGGGCTGGGCTGACACGACCACTGGACGGACCGGCGGCAACCGTTGTCGCTCGCTTGAATGCGGCACACGCACCGATTCTGTCGGTTGACGTTCCAAGCGGACTTGACGGCTCGACGGGCCAGGCTCATGGCCCGGTTGTCTCGGCGCGCGCCACGATTTCGTTCTTCCGTCCCAAACCCGGACATCTGTTGTTACCGGGCCGTGCGCTCTGTGGCGACCTTCACATCGCCGATATTGGCATTCCGGACCATGTGCTCGAGCAGCTCGACATCACTACGTTCCGGAACGCCCCTCCTGTCTGGC
>JBPCWB010000053.1:0-12061 GCA_051009955.1 Hyphomicrobiaceae bacterium
GGCATGGACGAATCAAAGAACAGATAGCCGCCGGGCACGATCTCCTTCAGGTCATCCTGATAAGACTGCGGGTTCATGGCGACCATCAAGTCGATGCCGTCGCGACGGGCAAGATAGCCCTTTTCCGACACCCGCACCTCATACCACGTCGGCAGGCCTTGAATATTCGATGGAAAGATATTCTTCGGAGAGACGGGAATACCCATCCGAAAGAGTGTCTTTGCGAACATCGCGTTTGCGCTCGCCGAGCCCGACCCGTTGACCGTCGCAAATTTGATGACAAAATCGTTGATGCCACTCATTGGAATGAAATTCTCCAGAACATCTTCGTCCTATCGAAGATATGCGTTGTGGTGCGTATGGCAAGCCGGCGCAACCTGAGCTTCCGCATAGAAATACTTCTGCATGTCCCAGGCACCGGTTGGACACCGCTCAGCGCACAAGCCGCAGTGCAAGCACATGTCTTCGTCTTTCACCATGACCCGACCTGTTTTCAAGGTCTCAGAGACATAAAGATCCTGTGACTGATTAGTAGCCGGAACGCGCAAAGAAGCCCGCAGCCGTTCTTCTTCATCATTAACCGTGAAGTTGATGCAGTCGACGGGGCAGATGTCCATGCAGGCATCACATTCGATGCACAACGTGTCACTGAAGACCGTTTGCACATCGCAGTTCAGGCAGCGCTCGGCCTCTCGAACCGCCAGCTGATCATCAAAGCCGAGTTCAACCTCCACGCTGAGATCACGCAATGACTGTGCGAGATCCGCATGCGGGACCGGCGTGCGAAGTTGCGCATCATAGTCATTGTCATAGGACCACTCGTGGATGCCCATCTTCTGGCTAACCAGCACCCGCCCCGGCGGCGGGCGATCCAACAGCGATTGGCCATGGCAGTGTTTGTCAATTGAGATCGCCGCCTGATGACCGTGCGCCACGGCCCAGATGATGTTTTCGGGCCCCCAAGCCGCGTCGCCGCCGAAGAAGACACCACTGCGCGTCGACATCATTGTCACCTTGTCGACAATCGGCACGTCCCAATCGTTGAAGTCGATACCGATATCACGCTCGACCCAGGGAAACGCGTTGTCCTGCCCAATCGCCATCAGGACGTCATCGCATGGGAATGTTACTTCTTCGCCCGTCGGAATGAGTTTGCGCCGGCCATCCTCGCCGTACTCCGCGCGCATGATCTCGAACTGGACACCGACCAGCCGGCCGTTCTCCATCACGAAGGCTTTGGGGTTATGATTGTCATGGATCGGTATGCCCTCAAGCTCGGCCTCTTCGATCTCCCAGTCCGACGCCTTCATATCCTTACGCGGCGATCGAACCGTCACCTTGACGTCTTCGGCCCCCAGGCGCAGCGCTGTACGGCAACAGTCCATGGCCGTATTGCCACCGCCGATGACGACCACACGCTTACCGATCTCCTCGACATGCTTGAATGCAACCGATGTTAGAAAGTCGATCCCGATATGGATGCTGTCATCAGCCTCCTGGCGGCCAGGAATGTCCAGGTCTTTGCCCCGCGGCGCACCGGTGCCAACGAAGACGGCATCATAATTCTCATCCAGGACCGCCTTGAGGCTCGTCACTTCTTCTCCAAAGCGCGCCTCGACCCCAAAATCAACAATCCGGTCGATTTCCTCATTCAAGATGCCAACCGGCAGGCGAAACAACGGGATGTTGGTGCGCATCAAACCGCCGCCTTCGGGATCTTTTTCAAAGAGTGTGCAGTGATAGCCAAGCGGCAGCAGATCCCGCGCGACGGTCAGCGATGCCGGCCCGGCGCCCAGCAGCGCAACCCGTTTGCCGTTCGCGGGCACCGGGAACTGCGGCATGAACCGGTCGACGTCGCCCTTATAGTCTGCCGCGACACGCTTCAATCGACAGATCGCAACTGGCTGCTCTTCGACCCTGCCCCTGCGACAGGCGGGCTCGCACGGCCGGTCGCAGACCCGACCGAGAATTCCGGGAAAGACATTGCTCTCCCAATTCAACATATACGCCTGTGCATAGCGGCCTTGTGCAATCAGCCTGATATATTCAGGGACCGGAGTATGCGCTGGACATGCATGCTGACAATCGACCACCTTGTGGAAATATTGCGGATCGGAAATGTCAGTCGGCTTCATGCCCGACTTCGATGAGTGAGTCGCGATATCGCTAGATTGCATAACCGCGATACCCTCCTGTTGTTCACCGCGCTTCAAACGTCCATGCGGCCACGCGCTACTGCACCAATCCGACCGCCAACTTGGCCCAAACCCAACAATAAGGATTGTTACAGCGCAATGACAAGCGAACGAATTTGCAGTGTGATTTCGTGATCACGAACTGGCGATTTGATTGGCAACCGTTGTGGTTCGGCCATCCATTTATGGCGTCGCGTCGGTTCTCGCAAGACAAATCCAAGTTTGGCCACATGCGATCACGAGAGCGTTAGCCGAATCGCATCACTCGAGTGCAAGCTCCGGGTCATTCGGCAGACCCTCGCGCCTCGCCTGAAATCCCACTGCGGGCCAACTCATCAGCACGCTCATTCTCGGGATGGCCGGCATGGCCCTTGACCCATCGCCAATCGATCTCATGGCGCTGTTGTGCCGTATCGAGGCGCTGCCAGAGCTCAGCGTTCTTAACCGGTTTCCTGGCGGCTGTTCGCCATCCATTGCGGCGCCAGCCCACTATCCACTTGGTGATGCCGTCGCGAACGTAAGTGCTGTCAGTGTAAAGCGTGACACTTGACGGACGCTTGAGAGCCTCCAACGCCGCGATAGCGGCCATCAATTCCATGCGATTATTCGTCGTCTCCGGTTCACCACCACATAATTCCTTTCGGTGCGGACCTGAGATGAGAATGACGCCCCAACCTCCCGGGCCCGGGTTTCCCGAGCACGCACCATCGGTGTAGATGGTGACCTCAGGACGCGTCTGATCGGTCATACTTCTCAATCAATCCCATATTCCATGGCCGAATTCACCGTTTGGTGAAAGCGCAGTCGCCGCAGATAATCCAGCGGATCGTGCGGCTTCACGAATGCGTCAGGGCTGGTATTGAGCCAATCGTAGGCCCGCGTCAGGAGAAACCGCAAAGCTGCGCCGCGAGCAAGCATCGGTAGCGCCGCGCGCTCCGTCTCTTCCAGGGGTCTGACGCGCTGATAGCCGCGCAACAACGCGCGACTCTTGGTGACGTTGAACGAGAAGTCTGGCTCGAAGCACCACGCGTTCAGACAGATGGCAATGTCGTAGGCAAGGAAGTCATTGCACGCAAAGTAAAAGTCAATCACGCCGGAGAACTCTTCCCCGCGAAAGAAGATATTATCCGGAAAAAGGTCGGCATGGATTACGCCCGGTGGCAATGATGCCGGCCACTCAGGCAGGATCTCGTCCAGTTCCCCGCTGATCATTGCCCGCAAACCAGATTGGATTCCATCGGCCTGATCAGCAAACCGGTCAAAAAGTGGCTTCCAACCGTCCGGTCCCAGCGCATTCTTGCGTCTAATATCGAAAGACTGCCCTGCCACATGCAACGACGCCAGCGCTTCCCCGGCCAGCTGACAGTGCATTGGCTTGGGTTTTCGCACCCAGAGACCGGGAAGAAACGTCACCAGCGCCGCGGGCCGCCCGCAAAGGGTGCGAAGATTGTGCCCGCCACGGTCGCGAAGCGGGACCGGGCAGCTGAACCCGCTCGCCGAAAGGTGTTCCATCAGGCCGAGAAAGAATGGCAGATCGCTCGGATCAACACGTTTCTCATAGAGGGTCAGAATGTACTGGCCGGCGCCGGTCACGACCAGGTAGTTGCTGTTCTCAACGCCTTCAGCAATGCCCTTGAAGGACACCACCTCGCCGAGCCCATAACCGTCGACGAACTGCTGAATCTCATCGTCTGGAACTTCGGTGTATACCGCCACGCGCTTGGCCTCGCCGTCGTTCAGCCCTGCCGTCAATCAGTCCTTGTCGTCCCGGACATCTCTCAGCACACGCGGGATATTGAAGGCAACCCGCTCCTCTCTCGTCATCACGGTTTCAATCGAGATGTCGAATCGCTCGCCGAGCGCACCGGTGATTTCTTCGACCAGGACTTCGGGTGCTGACGCACCGGCCGTGATGCCGACTCGTTTGGCACCCGTCAGACCATTCCAATCGATATCATCAGCACGCTGGACCAGATAGGCCTGCCGACAGCCCGCGCGTTCGGCAACTTCGACGAGCCGCTGCGAGTTCGAGCTATTTGGGGCGCCGACGACCAGGAGCACATCGCACTTCGCGGCAATCGCCGACACAGCCTCCTGTCGGTTGGTCGTCGCATAACAAATGTCCTGCTTGTGCGGTCCAGCGATGGATGGGAACCGCTGTTGCAGCCGATCAACGATCTCACGGGTGTCATCGACGGACAATGTCGTCTGTGTGGCATAGGCAAGCTGGTCGGGCGACGCAGGCACGAGAGCATCAACATCATCAGCCGTCTCGACCAGAGTCACAGCCCCGTCCGGCAACTGACCCATCGTTCCGACAACTTCCGGGTGGCCGGCATGACCGACCAAAAGCACGTGTCGTCCGGCATTAAAGTGCATTTCGGCTTCTCGATGAACCTTTGTCACAAGAGGACATGTTGCATCGATAGAGAAGAAGTTGCGCCGCTTGGCGTTTTCCGGAACCGACTTCGGCACACCGTGTGCCGAGAAAATCACAGGTGCTTCGGTTTCTGGGATTTCGTCCAACTCCTCCACAAAGATGGCGCCTTTTGACTTAAGACTGTCGACTACGAACTTGTTATGGACAATTTCGTGCCTGACGTAGACTGGCGGTCCGTATTTCTTGAGCGCGAGTTCAACAATCTGGATCGCCCGATCAACTCCAGCACAGAAGCCGCGGGGGGCGGCGAGATAGATCGTCAAGGATTGCGGTTCGATCGGGATGTTCAGAGTCTGAACTTCAATTAGATTTTGCGGTTTAGCCATATTTTTCACAGGTTTTGACACGAGATTGTCCTTGGAGTGATGTGCTACGCGGTTGGCTCGGGCATGTCGAGGGTGGTATTGAAAGATTCGCGGTACGGAGTTGAGTTGCCAATTCAATTTGGCGCACACGAAGAGCTGGGGTTGGGGACACAGGATCACCGTGACGCAGACTGACAATTGGATGCAAAGAAACTGCCTCGCGTGCGGCATGGTGCTGATGGCATCGGTGGCGTTATCGGCATGTGGCATGTCGTCGTTAACGTCGGGCCTGAGTGGCGGCATGTTCGGAAAGAAGTCGCCCACACCCGTCCAGTCCGTAACCGAAGATCAGTTACTCACCGCCGCCAAAGCCAGCCACGGCCCGACCACGGGATCGGTCTCGAATATCAATGTTGCTTATGGCTGCCCGCGCTTTCAGGTTTGGTCTCGCGACAACAGCATCACGCGCTACCTTGACGGCAGCATCGGCGATGGACTCTCTGTTATGCATCGCGGCGAAATCACCCGTACGGCGCGAGAGTGCCAGATTGAACCGGGCCGCGTGACCGTCAAGTACGGATTTTCCGGTCGCGTCCTCCTCGGCCCCAAAGGCCAAGCGGGCCGCGTCACGCTACCGATCAACGTTTTTGTCACGGACGCAAAGCGCGAGCGCGTGGCCGCCGACAAGATGACCATCGCGGCCGATGTGTCACTGGAACGCCCGATTGGCTACTTTTCGCAGGTCAGAACCGTGACGTTCAATATCCCGCAGGGAACACGTCCCGGTGATTTTGAAGTTTTTGTTGGATTTGAGCAGCCCCCCGCGCCCGTCGTGCCTGCTGCTGGCAGCCCGGCCCCCTACCGCGGATAGTCGCTTCACCAGTCATTTGCGACCATGGTGCAGTGCGAAAGCACATTGCTAACCCCGCCAGACCACTCAGCTCAAGATTGACAGCGCCCAACTTCGGATTACTCTGCCCGCAAGCCAAACGACGCCTGCGGGAGAGATCGGCATGGCGCGCAGCCCCAAGAAGCGCTGCGCTCATGCGGCGCCGAAGGAGCAACCGCCCCGGAAACTCTCAGGCAAACGGACCGCAACGGCGGATGGCACTCTGGAAAGCGATCAACGGCTGCGAGGTCGATTGATCCACCGAAGGGGTCAACGTGCCCGCGACATCAATCCGTCGCGGCGCCGAAATCTCTCAGGTACCGCGACAGAGGGGGCTCACGAGCACATGCGCCGCATGTGTCGAGCCACCAACGCGCGGAGTGCCGAGATGCCGCCAGCCTCAGAGACTACGAACAAAACGTTGAAGCAAACACCGCTTCATGCGCAGCACGTCGCACTCGGGGCGAAGATGGTTGCCTTCGCCTCCTACGACATGCCCGTCCAGTATCCAACCGGCGTTCTGAAGGAACACAACTGGACGCGGACTCAGGCTGGCCTATTCGACGTCAGCCACATGGGTCAGGCACGATTGGTGGCCGAAGACGGTCAGCATGAGACGGTGGCACGCGCCCTCGAGTCCTGCGTTCCCGCGGATATGCTCAATCTCGCTCGCGGACGGCAACGCTACACGCAGCTATTGAACGACAACGGCGGGATTATCGATGACCTGATGGTGTCACGGTCTCCAAACGCGGAAGACGAAGGATCGTTGATCATCGTGGTCAACGCCTCGCGCAAGGAGATCGACTTCGCGCACCTCGAGAGCCGTCTCCCGAATAATGTTCAACTGCTGCTGCCGGCAGAAGATCAGGCGCTTGTGGCATTGCAGGGTCCCAAGGCCGAGACCGTGTTGACCGCGGTATGCCCGGACGCGTCCACACAATTGAGCGGATTCATGCAAACGACATTCGGCGAGATAGCCGGCGCTCAATGCTACATCTCACGATCCGGTTACACCGGCGAAGACGGCTACGAAATCGCGATGAGCCCCGAAGCCGCGTCGCAGGTGTGGCAGGCCTTGCTGGGACACGACGCCGTGGCAGCGATCGGCCTTGGCGCCCGCGACTCACTGCGCCTTGAAGCCGGCCTTTGTCTCTACGGCCATGACATCGACGAGACGACATCACCCATCGAATCTGGTCTGAGATGGTCAATCCAGAAACGGAGACGGGAAAGCGGTGGTTTCCCCGGCGCCGATCGTATCTTGCGCGAGATCCGCGATGGTCCCGCCCGCTGCCGCGTCGGCATCAAGCCGGACGGGCGCGCACCGGCGCGTGAGGGAACACCCATACACGACAGCGAGGACAACGCCATTGGCGAAGTCACCTCAGGCGGTTTCGGGCCAACGACGGGCGGCCCAATAGCGATGGGCTATGTCGACGCCGCGCATCAGTCAATCGGCACACCGGTCTCTCTCATCGTCCGCGGCAAAGCGCTGCCGGCATCCATCGTCTCTCTGCCATTCGTTGCGCACAACTATAAGCGCTGAAATTACGTTCTCTGAATTAATGAACGACACCCGAAAGGATCCTCACAATGGCCCAGGAATACTTCTCCGAAGATCACGAACATATCCGCGTCGACGGCGACATCGCGACCATCGGAATAACAATCCATGCGCAGGAGCAACTCGGCGATGTCGTCTTCGTGGAAGTCCCGGAGGTTGGCCGAAATCTCGCCGTGGGTGAGGCTGCGGCAGTCGTCGAAAGCGTGAAGGCGGCGAGCGAAGTCTATTCTCCGATCACCGGTGAAGTGGTCGAGAGCAATAGTGAACTCGACGCCAATCCGGGACTCGTCAACGAGGACGCTGAGGGCGCGGCATGGTTTTTCAAGCTGCGTATCAGTGATGCCGGGCAATTGCAGAAATTGATGTCACGCGAACAGTACACAAGCATGGTCGCGGAGAACGAATGATGCGCTATCTGCCACACAGCCACGCCGATCGCCGCTCAATGCTAGAGGCGATCGGTTGCGCCAGCATCGACGAGTTGTTCGCGGACGTCCCGGCAAGTAAACGCCTGGCAACCACCCTCGATCTTCCGCTTGCGAAGAGCGAGCTTGAAGTCAGCCGCGAATTGGGCCTGCTTGCGGCGCAGAACACGGCGGCCGGATCGGTCCCGTTCTTTGTTGGATGCGGCGCCTATCACCACCACGTCCCGGCAACGGTTGATCATCTCATTCAACGGTCGGAATTCCTGACGTCGTATACGCCGTATCAGCCAGAGGTCTCCCAAGGCACGCTGCAGTCCTTGTTCGAGTTTCAAACCCAGGTGGCGATGCTGACCAGCATGGAGGTCGCCAACGCATCGATGTACGACGGCTCGACATCTGCGGCCGAGGCCGTTCTGATGGCGCACCGCATCACGCGCCGCAGCAAGGCCGTGATCTCCGGCAATCTCCATCCCCAGTACCGCAACGTCATTGAAACGCTGTCGCATCATTCCGGCGCCGATCTCGCCACCTGCCCGGCGCGGCCAAGTGGCGACGAAGACGTCACTGGAGCGATTGACGATGAGACGTCATGCGTTGTCGTGCAATACCCCGATTTCTACGGTCACGTCCGCGACCTGCAGCCGATCGCCGACGCAGCCCATGCCAAAGGGGCGTTGCTGATCGTCGTGATAACCGAAATCGTTTCTCTCGGTTTACTGCGGCCGCCTGGCGAGATGGGTGCCGACATCGTGGCCGCCGAAGGCCAATCGATAGGTAACGGCCTGAACTTCGGTGGTCCCTACGTGGGCCTTCTAGCGACTCGACAGAAGTTCGTGCGGCAGATGCCGGGACGCATTTGCGGTGAAACAAAAGACGCTGATGGCAAGCGTGGCTTTGTCCTGACCTTGTCGACCCGGGAACAGCACATTCGGCGAGAGAAGGCCACCAGTAATATTTGTACAAACTCGGGTCTTTGTGCGCTGGCGTTCACCATCCACATGACCCTACTTGGACAAGCCGGGCTGCGTCGCCTGGCACGGCTCAACCATGCCGCTGCCGTCGCCCTGGCTGAAGCGCTTAAGACGATAGAAAGCGTCGAAGTCCTTAACGGTACATTCTTCAATGAGTTCACAATCCACGTGAATCAACGCAACGCCGCACAGACAATTGAAGCTCTGGCCGCAAAGGGCATATTGGGCGGTGTGCCCGTGTCGCGCCTGGAACCACAAGCGACCGACCTAACAGACCTCATCGTCGTTGCCGCCACCGAAATCAATACGTCGACCGATCGAGAGGCCTACGTTCGGGCACTGAAGGAGGTCCTGCAATGAGCATGAATAACCAGGGGCGACCGACCAAACCAACGACGTCTGGACGGACCGACGCAGCCGAGGGCACCTTTACCGGCAACCGCGCCCTCGATCTGGAAGAGGCTCTTATTTTTGAACGGTCCAATGGTCTCGAGTCGAGCGGCGTTGACCTACCCGACGCAGATGTCGACACCTCGCGCTTGGGCGGCATGGAACGGGTTGGAAACATTGGGCTACCCGGCCTATCCGAACCGGAGACCATGCGCCACTACGTGCGGCTGTCACGGATGAACTATGCGATTGACAGCGGCCTCTATCCGCTGGGGTCGTGCACGATGAAGCACAACCCTCGTTTGAACGAACAGATGGCCCGCCTCCCCGGCTTTGCCAACGTTCACCCGCTACAGCCGCAATCCACTGTGCAGGGTGCATTGGCGTTGATGCAGTCTCTGGCCGGCTACTTGCTTGAGATGACCGGTATGAGTGCCGTTGCTCTCAGTCCGAAGGCAGGTGCCCATGGCGAACTGTGCGGCATGCTTGCAATAAAGTCGGCGCACGAAGCCAAAGGACAATCGCGGTCCGTCGTTCTTGTGCCGGAGTCGGCTCACGGCACCAATCCCGCAACCGCGGCCTTTATGGGCTATTCTGTCCGCTCGCTTCCGGCGCGCGACGACGGCACCGTTGCCGTCGAAACCGTGCGCGAAGCTCTTGATGACACTGTTGCCGGGATCATGCTGACCAATCCGAACACCTGCGGCCTGTTCGAACCTGATGTCGTTGCAATCGCCGACGCCGTCCATGATGCTGGTGCCTACTTCTACTGCGATGGCGCCAACTTCAACGCCATCGTCGGTAAAGTCCGCCCAGGCGAACTCGGCATCGATGCGATGCATATCAATCTCCACAAGACATTCTCGACACCCCATGGCGGCGGCGGCCCGGGCTCCGGCCCGGTGGTGCTGTCCGACGCACTCGCGCGCTTTGCACCATTGCCGTATGTCGTCCGCGACAGCGATTCATTTCATATCGTCGAAGACGCGAGCGATGCCGAAGCCCGCGGCACGGCGCCCCTCGGCCGCTTGACGGCGTTCCACGGTCAGATGGGCATGTTTGTGCGTGCCCTCGCCTACATGCTGAGCCACGGCAGCGACGGCATGCGGCAAGCAAGCGAGGATGCCGTTCTCAACGCCAATTACGTTCGTGCCGGACTTCGTGACCTGTTCAGCCAGCCGTTTGGCGATCGCGTCTGTATGCACGAAGTCCTCTTCGATGACGCCTTTCTGAAGGGCACCAATGTCAGCACGCTCGATTTCGCAAAGGCGATGATCGACGAGGGCTACCATCCGATGACGATGTACTTCCCGCTGGTCGTACACGGCGCAATGTTGATCGAACCCACGGAATCGGAGTCCAAGGCCAGTATTGATCTGTTTGTCGCAACGCTCCGTCACTTGGCCAACGAGGCGAAATCGGGGAATGTCGAGCTGTTCGCACAGGCGCCACGTCATACGCCACGCAGACGTCTTGACGAAACCGCGGCGGCGCGTCGACCGCAGTTGCGATGGCAGCCCGACGTCGCCCGAGTAGCAGCGGAATAAGTGGTGCCAACGACCGTACGTTGCGCAGCAGCAGCGTATGCCGCAAAAAGGACACACGACGACCCGGAGTTCTCTCTGTTTCTTACAAAATGCGGTCATAACCGCATGTCACACACGGGCGTCGTGGCTTTCATGACATTGGAAGGTGGGATCGGAGATCGAACCCGAAACCTTGGAGCGCGAAATGATCAGACGTTTTGTATTGGCTGCCGGTTGCGCAGCGTTCCTCGCCGCAGGCCCGGCCGCTATCATGACCAGCGATACGGCCCAAGCACGAACCTGTCAGCCCGACTTCATCACAGCCTGGGGCAAGCGCAAAAATTCGATGACTGGCGCCCGCATTAGCGCACGCCTGGCGTGGAAGCGAGCCTCGAAGGCGATCAACGGAACCAAATATGACACGTGGTGGCCAAGCCGGCGCAAAAGCATGAACTGCTTCACGAACCGGGCCGGCAAAAAGCGGTGCCGCGCGCGGGCACGCGCATGCACCATCATTTGAGGCCTCGCGTCCATCTAACGATTGAATCAAGGGTGGCGAGAGCCGCCCTTTTTTGCGAGCCATCGCATTGCGTCGACCTCGCGCGCGACGCCGGCGCGTCTTCTGGGCAAAAAAAAGCCGGCCAATGGCCGGCGTTGGTAGTGCCCCCGTGGTCTGAAAAGTGCAGACCATCCTGAGTCGCTTCTAATGGCGCTCCTGCTTTCGTGTCAGCGAGCCAACTTTCCCTGCGCCCAAGATCACTCCCAGACCACAACCAGTTAGCCGCCGATTAATTGAGTTTGCCCCTCAGATCTTCAATGCTCTGATCAAGCAGCTCGTCGGCTTTGTTGCCGGAAACTTTCGTGCGCAATAGCCGTTCGGCCGCAGTTATCGCGGCTTCGACGGCCGCCCCGCGCACATCACTCAGAGCCTGCGCTTCGGCACGGGCGATCTTCTCTTCCGCCTGCCTGGCCCTCCGCTCAACCGATTCCTTCATGCTTCGGCGGGTCTCCACGGCGACTGCTTCCGCTTCACGCCGTGCGAGATCGATGATGCCCTTGGCCTCTTCCTCCGCTTCGAGCGCCTTGCGCTGATAATCAGCCAGCAAGTTCTGCGCTTCTTCGCGAAGCCGCCGCGCCTCGTCCAACTCTTTGCGGATCGCGTCGGCGCGATCATCCAGAGCTTTGCCGATCAGGCCGGGCACGCCGTAATAGATCAAGATTCCCAGAAAAATCACAAATGCGAGGGCGACCCAGAATTCAGCCGTCTCCAACAACCCTCCTGAACTGGCGAGCATCACGAACATGGGCATTATCACCTATTCTCCCGGCGACGTCTGAACAGCCGCGCGAACC
>JBPCWB010000054.1:0-4358 GCA_051009955.1 Hyphomicrobiaceae bacterium
GTAACCAGACACTCCTGGGCGGCGGCGCAACGATTGCCGTCCGCGGCCGCCGTACCGGCATCATCAATACTCTGACTGCACCAGGTAAGACAGCCAGGCTGTCCGCCCCCGGCGGGAACAACAGAGATGACACGGACGATAACCTCAAACTTCTTGGTTCAAATACGCACGTGTCCGGGATGCGCATCGTCGGAGACCCTGAGGCCGCGGGCGACGGCATCGACCTGGGCAGCGACAAATCGAATCTGTTCATGACCAACATCGCAATCCGTAACGTCGGTGGGGACGGGATCTACGCCAGGACGGGTATCAAACAGGTCAACATCTCAGATATCACGATCATGGGCATGCGAGGCGACGGCATCGATCTCGGAGACGATGCCGAGCGCATCACGATCGAGTCGGTCACAATCGCCAATGGGGAAAGCGACGGCATCCGGTTTGGAAACGGTGGGCGCCGGATCGAGATTCGCGATTCCCACATCACGGATGTTGACGGTATCGGCATCAGCCTCGGCGCGGACAACACCATCACGATCCTCGATACATCGATCTCTGGCGCCTTTGCCGGCGGCATCCAGTTCATCGACAACAATTCTGTCACCATCATCGGCGGGTCGATCTCTCACGTTCGCAGCGATGGCATCTATGGCGAGGATGAGAACATGGCCGCAATCACCGGCCTCAGGATGACCGACATCGGTGATGATGGCATGCAGTTTAGCCACCGCAACACCGTCACGATCACCGACACGTGGATCCTGAACACCGGCGGCGAAGGCATCAAATCCGACCGTCGCAATGCGATCACCACCGACAACGTCATCATCGCAGACCGTTGATGATGACAACGCAGCGCCCAAGCCGGAAAGCAGCTGAGGCGGCAGTTAACTTTGTGCGGCGGCCGCTATTGATCCAACACAAGATCAGCCATTCTCATTGCTGACCCAATCTGGTTAAATGGTCGTGTCAGAAGGGAACGACCATGCTGGATTTGATCATTCGCGGCGGCGACGCCGTCACACCCCAGGGTGTTGGGGCCTTTGATATTGCCGTGCAGGGCGAACAGATTGTGGCTGTTGCGGCTCCGGAAACGCTGGACGACACAACAGCAGTGCGAACCATTGACGCCAGCGGCAAGATCATCATGCCCGGTGGCATCGATCCCCACGTCCACATGCACCACCCCTGGATCAAGCCGGACGGCACCACTCTGACAACCGCCGGGCCGGACCAGGTCGGCAAGGCCGCGCTGTTTGGCGGCACCACGACGCTGATCGACTTCGCCTATTGGCGCGACGATCAAACAGCACTTGAAGCCATCGAGTCGCGCGACAGGGATTTCGTCGGTCGCAGCTATTGCGACTGGGCCTATCATCTGATGCTACATACCGAGCCGCCGCACACCTTCACCGGACAACTGGCGGAGGCTATCCAGGCCGGTCACCCGACGCTCAAGATTTTCACCACCAACATTCTTCCGGGCCGCTCTGGCCGCATGATCGACTTCGGCGACATTTGGGAGGCGTTTCAGGTCTTGGCGGCGCAGGGTGGCCTTGGCGTCATTCACGCCGAGGACCATGACATTGTCATGCACATGTATGCCAAGTTGATCCGCGAGGAACGGGTCGGGTTTGAAAACCTCGCCGAGGCCCACAACGCGCTGTCGGAGGATCTCAGCTTTCGCCGCATTCTTCGTCTCGCGGAAAACGTGCCCGGAACCGCTCTCTACATGATGCACGTCAGCGCTGCCACCGGCGTGAGGGCCATCGCCGAGGCGCGCGCCAAGGCATTGCCGATTTACGGCGAAACGCTGCACCAGTACATGCTCTATACGGCCGAGGATTACAAACGCCCCAACGGCCAGATCTATCACACCTATCCGTCGCTGAAGTCGGCCGACGACCAAAAGGCCCTTTGGGACGGCACGCTGACCGGCGCCATCAACTGCGTTGCAACCGACGAATTGTGCTGCACGTTAAGGGAGAAGACGCTCGGCAATCGTATCGACGACACCACCGGTGGCAACGCCGGCGTCGAGCCGAGGCTCGCTGTTATGTACACCGAGATGGTCGAACGGCGTGGCTACTCGCTCAGTCAGTACGTTGATCTCGTCGCAACGAATGCCGCCAAGATCATGGGCCTCTATCCGCGCAAGGGCGCGCTGGCCGCCGGCAGCGACGCCGACATCACGATTCTCGATCCCACGCGGCGCGGCAAGATCACGGCATCGCAGCTGCACGAAACGGACTACACGCCATGGGAGGGGCACGATATCTTTGCCTGGCCCGAGACGACCATTCTGCGCGGTAAGATCATGGTCGACTCTGGCACTTTTCTTGGCCAGACCAGCGACGGCCGGCACCTGAAGCGCAAAATCCCCGCGCAGATCCTGCACGGCCCGGCGCTATGACGTCCACACTGATGTCGGCGCTCGTTGAGTTGATCGAATCGTCAATTGAGATTTGGGATGCCGGACGCGACGTGGCGGTCGACAGCAATGACGAAGGCGGTATTCTCATCTCCACGCCACAACAGATGATCACCATTGATCGGGCGCCGCCAGGTATGCCGTTCCGCTGGGTCGTCAAAACCGATGGTCGAACACGCACCGCCGCATCCATTGCCGGTGTCTTGCGCATCGTCCGCCAACACCTCAGCGCGACCTACCAGCCGCTCCGGCTGACGATTGGTCCCCTGCCACCACTAGCGACATGATCCCGATCTCCATCATCACCGGCTATCTCGGCAGCGGAAAGACGACATTGCTGGCCAAGGCTTTGCGACATCCCGCGTTCGCCCGTACGGCTGTCATCATCAATGAATTTGGCGACGTCGGCCTTGACCATGATCTTGTCGAGACCAGCGATGAGAGCCTGGTGACACTGCAGACGGGTTGTATCTGCTGTCGCATGCGGGACGATCTATCCGAATTACTCGAGGACCTCTTGCAACGCCGCCGACAACTCACAGTGCCGGCGTTCGATCGCGTCGTGATCGAGACCAGCGGTCTTGCCGATCCCGTACCAATTTTGCAGGCCTTGATGGTCGATCCGGCGACGGTAGCATCCTATCGGCTGGCCGATGTGATCACCGTCGTCGACGCAGTCAACGCAGCAACAACACTAGCGCACGAACGGGAGGCCGGCCGGCAGGTCTCGGTCGCTGACCGACTCATCCTGACCAAGTCTGACCTGCTCACTGCCCCACCGGATGATTTGCGCGAGACGCTGCGTACGCTCAATCCGACGGCGCCGGTGATCGACGTCCAGCACGGCCATGTTGCGCCGTCGGTCGTCTTCCGTGAGCCAGATAGGAGCGAGCTTGATCGGACGACCGACCTGCAGGAGCTGTTTGAAAATTCGGATGGTTTGCATTCACACGCGCCGCACAAAGCGATCGCAACCTTCGCAATCGTGCGCGACACGCCAATTCCGGCTGTTGCGCTGACGCTGTTTCTGGAGGCCTTGGCCGACCACTGCGGCAGCGATCTCCTGCGCCTTAAGGGACTAATCGCAATCGCCGAGCATCCATCCCGGCCAGCGGTCGTTCACGGGGTCCAGCATGTGTTTCACCCTCCTCATTGGCTCAGCCACTGGCCATCGGACGACACGCGCACGCGACTGATCTTCATTGGTCGCCACCTCAGCCCCAAATGGATCGAAGCGCTTTTGAACGCGATCGAGCTGGAAGTTGCCGACTATCAGGGCGGCGTAAGCGCCGAGAGTGACTTGCGAGCACCTGACGAGTCTTCAACCGAGCAGACAGGCGCGAACTGAAATTGGAACAATCAACGATGTCGAAAGTCCTCTATGAACGCACCGATCGGATCGGCCGCATCACGCTCAACCGACCCGAGGTCCTGAACGCCATCGATGACGAAGTGCCGGGATTGATTGAGGACTCTGTCAAACGTGCAGAGGCCGATCCTCAGGTGCACGCAATTGTCCTTTCGGGCAATGGACCTGCCTTTTGTTCCGGTTATGACCTGACGTATTACGCGCAAAGCAATGGCAGCAACAATGTCACTCAGCAAATGCCGTGGGACCCAATGAAGGATTATGCATTCATGTGGGCCAACACCCAGAAGTTCATGTCGCTGTTTCGCTGCACCAAGCCCGTCGTCGCAAAGGTGCACGGCTATGCGGTCGCGGGCGGATCCGACATTGCGCTGTGTTCAGACATGGTCGTGATGGCCGAGGATGCGCAAATTGGATACATGCCCGCGCGGGTTTGGGGCTGTCCGACCACGGCCATGTGGGTCTACCGGCTTGGCCCGGAGAAAGCCAAACGCATGCTGTTTACCGGCGACAAGATCAACGGGCGCGAGGCCGCAGATATGGGGTTGGTTCTCAAGG
>JBPCWB010000055.1:0-7792 GCA_051009955.1 Hyphomicrobiaceae bacterium
TGGTCGCCGCTCGCCAAGCTTGGCGCCAGAAGTCTATCGACCGCTGCCTCGGCAATGCGCGCCATATCCTGATGAATGACCGCATCGATGGTCCCCGAGACCAGGAATGGCCGCGTCTCCGCATTGCAGTTGTGACCGATCATTGTCACCCGTTCGGCCATCCCCGCTTGCTCCAGCGCTTGTGCGATGCCGCGTTGCCCCCCACCGAGACAGTAAACGCCACAAAGGTCCGGATGACGTCCAAGGGCTGCGCTGAACCGTTCGAAGCTGATCTCCGCATCATCATTGCCGTCAATTTCCTCGACGATGCGCAGTTGCGGGAAGTCCGTTCGCAATATTGCGCGGAACCCGCTTTCGCGCGCTTCGTGGTTGCGGTAGAGCTGTCCGCCCCAAACGACAATGACGGTGCCCGGGGTCCGACAGAACCGCCCCATGAGCAGCCCACCGGTTCGACCGGCGGCACGATTGTCCATACCGATATAGCCGATCTGCTCGATGCCCGGCAGCTCCGAGCACAACGTGAGCATCGGGACACCAGCGGCGGCGAATTTGCCCAACTCCTCGCGCACGAGCGGATGATCGACGACCTGGAGCCCCATGCCGCAACTCTCGCCTTCGGCCAGTCGTGAGAGTTGGTCTCGAACAGCCAGCGGATCGTAGCGCTTAACGTAGATGACATTAATTGGCGCATTTCTTTGCGCCGCCATCGTTTCGAGTTGTTCACCCAGGACTTCCGTCGAGCGACCGGATTCCGCCGGCAAAATCACGTCGATCTTTCGGAGCTCATTTTCATCGCCGCCGCTCGCATCGGTCCCGTTCGCAAGGTCCTGGATCGCGCGTTCCACCTTGAGTACCGTCATCGGCCGTACGCCGCCACGCGCATTCAGAACTCGGTCGACCGTAGCCGTGCTGACTCCGGCCCGCGCGGCGACATCAGAGACTTTGGGACGGCGGGCAAGCACGTTGAGGCGACTCCGACACAGATGCGAATGATTGAAACCAATCAGAAGATCTTGGCGAAATTCCATCATGGTCAAAGCCACGGACAAAAATCAACATCAAAAAATGATTGTTTGACCTCAGAAATCAATTGACGTGGCGTCATCCCTGCGCAACGCTAAGGTCAAGCAACAATCAGTCGCTTCGGCTGCGGAGGAAACGGTGCTCGAGATCAAGGGAGTCGAGGCGGGTTACGGCCGTCTTAAGATTCTGCGCGGGATCGACATGACGGTTCCCGAAAAATCGATCGTTGCTTTGCTCGGCGGCAACGGCACTGGAAAATCGACTTTGCTCAAAGCCATTTCCGGACTGCTGCCGGTTTGGCGTGGGGAGATCAAATTTGAAGGTTCCCCGATCCATCATTTGAAGCCCAACCAGATCGTCAGCCGCGGCCTGGTACAAGTGACCCAGGGCAAGGATTCCTATCCCGGCATGACCGTCGAAGAAAATCTCAAGTTGGGCGCGTTCACACGCGGCGACAAGGCTGCGGTCAATCGTGATCTCGAAAAAATCTATTCGTTCTTCCCGATCTTGAAGGAGAGGCGCAAACAGATCTCCGGCCTCTTGTCGGGCGGTCAGGTCCAGATGTTGGTCATCGGCCGCGGACTGATGGGTGCGCCGAAGATGATCATGCTCGATGAGCCGTCGGCCGCTTTGGCTCCGCTGGTCGTCCTTGACATCTTCAAGCAGATCAACCGCATCCGGCAGGAATTCGGCATGACCATACTCGTCGTCGAGCAGAACGTGCGCATGGCGTTGTTGCTGGCGAGTTATGGCTACGTGATCAATGATGGTCGCATTCACATCGAAGGCAACGCCAAAGAGATGATCGACGACGATAAGGTGCGCCTCGCTTATCTCGGTGGAACCGTGGCCGAGACCGGGCAATCGTAATGCGGAGACCGCAGTAAGATGTTTTTGGACTTCCTTGTCGTCGGCCTCTCGATTGGCCTGGTCTACGGCCTGGTTGCGCTCGGCATTTCACTCATCTATTCCGGCCTCGACATTGTTCACTTCGCCCACGGTGAAATTTTCATGTTCGGCGCCTTCTTCGGGCTGGTCCTGTTTGGCGACATGGGCATGTCCTACCCGATCACTTTGTTTCTGGCGATGATCCTGACCGGCGTCATGGGGGTCGTCATTGAGCGCGTGTTCTATAGACGGCTGACCTCGCAGGGCGGCGGCTACACAGTTGCCGGCATGGGGATGATAATCTGCGGCTTTGGCATGGCGATCATTCTCCAGAACGTGGCCTTTTTGATTTGGGGCGCCGAAGGCCATGCCATGCACGTCCAGTTCGGTATGCCGATCCAGCTGGGTGGGATCACGCTGCCGAAGTCCTACCTCTGGATTCTCGTCGTCTCCGTTGTCCTGATGGCCCTGCTGCACTTTTTCCTTAAGTACACCAAGCTCGGACTTGCCGTTCGTGCGGTCGCGGCCAACAAGGACATCGCGTATCTCATGGGCATCAATGTTCCGTTGATGATCTCGCTCATTTTTGGTGTGTCCTGCGCGCTCGCAGCGGCAGGCGGCGTGCTGATTGGTCCGATCAACTACGTCCAGGTCGAAATGGGCTATATCATTTTGATCAAGGCGTTCGCCGCGGCTGTGGTCGGGGGCTTCGGCTCACTTCCAGGCGCAATCCTCGGCGGGCTCATGGTCGGTGTTTTTGAAACCATGGGCGCCGCCTACATCTCGGGCAGCCACAAAGATATTTATGCGTTTCTTTTGCTGATTTTTGTGTTGATGGTCAGACCGACAGGGCTGCTCGGCACGTTAGCGAAAGTGAAGGCGTAGGGAATGATTGTTCATCCATCAACCAGGGAGGAAGCAAAATGAAAGACTTAATGAAACTTGGATTGGCCGGCGGGCTGCTGCTGTCGTCAGCTGCTTGGTGTGCCGCGCAGGCAGGTGAGATCCGCATCGGCGCCACCATGCGCATGATCTCGGAGAACGGCCAGAAGTACGGCCAGATGATGCGGGACGAGTTTGACGCCATTAACAAGGCTGGCGGCATCAATGGCCACACGATTAAGCTCACATTGCTCAACGATGAGTGCAAATCGGACAAGGGCGTCGCCAACGCCAACAAGTTTGCCTATCAGGAAAACGTTCACTTGCTGATCGGCTCGACGTGCTCGTCTGTGTCGCTCCCCATCGTGGACGTCACCGCACAGGCGAAAGTGCCTCAGATCATCCCGCACTCGACCAATCACAAAATCACGCAGAAGGGATCAGCCTGGGTCTTCCGTGTGCCGATTTCTGCGCGTTTTTACAAAGGTGTCGTTGCCAAGTACGTCGGTGAAAAGATGGGCAAAAAGGTTGCCTATATTTATGCCGCTGATGCGGCCGCCGTATCTGATGCGGAAGGTCTGCAGGAACAGATGCGCGAGCAGTGGGGCGCCGAACCGGTTTATTCGGCCCAGGTGCAGGAAAAAGAAATCGACTTCCGGTCGCACATGCTGAAGGTCAAGGCACTCAATCCGGATGTCCTTTTCATCGGAGCGCTGCAAGAACCTATGGCGCGCGCACTCGTGCAATCTTATGAAGTCGGCATTCCAGCGAGCGTCAAACGTGTCGCGAACTCAGTGGCTTCCAATGCACCGGTACCGAAACTGGCGGGCGATGCGATCAAGGGTGTGTTCTACACTGCCGCATACTCCGACAGCGACGACCGGCCGATTGCCAAGAAATTTAACGCCATGGTGACGAAAAAGTACGGCGTCAAGAAAATTGACCATGACTTTAGCCAGGCCTGGGATCTGGTTCGGATCGTCGAACAGGCACTGAAGTCTGCGAAACTGAAACTTGATGATGCCAGCTTGGTTGCCGACCGCACCGCGATCCGCGATGCGATCGCCGGCGTGAAGAACTATACTGGGCTGGCCTCTGGTCCGATCAGCTTCTGTGCTGATCCGACACCGCAGTGCCGCGACGGCAACCGAACTGTGGTTCTCATCGGCTACCTCAAAGGTGGGGCAGACTTCGAGGTCGGCATTCTTGATCGTGTGACAATGCCTGTCGACTTCGGCATCAAATAAATCGACCAAGCTGCAGGCGCCGGGCACGATGCGGCGCCTGTATTTATCTTTCAAACTTTGGCCGCCAACTCGAGTGCGGGATCGAAAGGGCAGTGTTTCTCGATGGGTGCGGTGATCGACAGGATTGCAGCGGCGCTTGATCGCCTCAAGCAAATTCATGCCCTGCTGCCGTGGTGTCTGGCATTCGTCATTCTCTTGCCATTGCCGCTACTGGCACAGAACAATTACCAGATCTATCTGGTTAACATCATTTGCATCATGATCATCCTGGCCACCGGGTTGAACATCGTGAAGGGCTTTTGCGGACAGGTCACTGTCGGCCACGTCGCATTGTACGCCATTGGCGCATTCACATCTGCTGTCTTGTCGACCAAGTTCGGAATGCCCTTTTGGGTCTGTCTGCCGCTTGCCGTTTGCGCGGCCGCACTTGCCGGGGCGCTTGTTGGTGTGCCTTCGTTTCGGCTTGAGGGCGCCTATCTTGCACTGGCCACGCTGGGATTTGCGCAGGCGGTCGAGATTTACATTCGCGTCACCAACTATCTCGGCGCCGCCTCCGGCATTGGCGGCATACGCCCGCCAGTATTTTTCGGCTACACATTGCGAAGCTACGAGAGCTACTACTATCTGGTCATGCCAATCATGCTTTTGGCTCTTTACGCCTCATTCGCCATTCTGCGTTCGGCGACAGGACGAGCCTTCATGGCCGTACGCGAAGATCCGCTGACGGCGGCGGCAACCGGTGTCAACGTCAAGCGCTACAAGTTGATCGCCTTTGTGCTGTCGGCCGTTTATGCCGGCTTGGCAGGTTCACTGTTTGCGCACATGCTTCCGGGTTACGTCCATCCAAACAACTTCACCGTTATCGAGATGGTCACGGTCCTCCTGATGGTCGTCCTCGGAGGCATTGGCAATATCTGGGGCGGCGTGATTGGCGCGATCATCATTACGATCGTTGCGGATATAACGCGCGATTACTACTTCTATCAGCTCCTTTTGTTTGGCCTGGTCATAGTCGGCACCGTGCTCTTCATGCCGAAGGGCATTGGCGGCATCATCGACCGCTACCTCGTCAGCCGCAAATTCGTTGCCGCTCGTGAAGCAACGGCAGTCCAAAAGCGCCACGAAGCGGCTAGTGCAGCCGAGGTGGAGGAGCAAGGGTGACAGCGCTGCTCAAGATCTCAGGTCTGTCGAAAAGTTTTGGTGGACTGCGGGCCATCAATGATGTCGATTTCGAACTCGATCCCGGAGAAATTCGCGGACTCATTGGGCCGAATGGTTCCGGCAAAAGTACCTTCTTCAACCTGGTATCCGGAGTCTATCAGGCCGACGCCGGAACAGTTCATTTCGACGGCCGTGAAATAACACGCTGGGAACCGCACGATATCGCTGCGGCGGGGGTATCACGTACGTTTCAGCTATTGCGTATGTTCACGGAAATGACAGTTCTGGAAAACGTGATGATCGGCCATCATTGTCACGTGAACTACGGCTTGTTCGCGAGCATCTTCAACATTAAGCGGGTTGCCGCGGAGGAAAAGTTGATCCGCGATGAAATGATGGAGATCTTGTCCTACATTGGCCTTGCCGATTATGCGGATGTGCCGGCATCTGAGATGTCGATTGGTCAGCGCCGGCTGCTGGCGATGGGCCGCGCCATTGCCATGAAGCCCAAGCTTCTCATGCTGGATGAGCCGGCCGCCGGGCTCTCGCCTGTCAATGTCGACAATATCATGTCGATCATGGTCAACCTGAAGCAGCGCTACGGACTGACGGTCATTGTCGTCGAGCACATTCTGAAAGTCGTGATGGATACCTGCGATCGGGTCACTGTGCTGGATCACGGCCAAAAAATTGCAGAGGGCACGCCGCAGCATGTTCGCGACGATCATGCCGTTATTGAAGCCTATCTCGGTCAGGAAATGGACGACGAGGATGTCCGCCGGGTGATCGCCGAATAAATGCGAGCCGGCAGGCTTCATCGACCTCGCGGTAACGCCACAGATAAATGCACTCGTAATCGCCAGGGAGTGTGATCATGAAAACCGGAATTGCGACGGTCTGTATAAGCGGCGACCTTGATGAGAAACTGGTCGCGATCGCCGAGGCGGGATTTGACGGCGTAGAGATATTCGAAAATGACTTCCTGTCGTTCGACGGCTTACCGGGCGACGTCGGCAACCGCATTCGTGACCTGGGCCTCGAGTGCCTGGTCTTCCAGCCGTTCCGCGACTTCGAAGGCATGCCCGAGCCGGCCCGCACCAAAGCGTTCTCGCGGGCGCAACGCAAATTCGACTTGATGCAGGCCCTTGGTACGGACTTGATCCTGATTTGCTCGAACGTCTCAGAGCAGTCTATCGGTGGCATCAATCGTGCCGCCGACGATCTGCGGGAACTCGGTGAGCTTGCCAAGGACCGTGGCCTCAAGATTGGGTTCGAAGCCTTAGCCTGGGGCCGCCATATCAACGACCATCGTGATGCCTGGGAGATTGTGCGCCGCGCCGACCATCCAAATGTCGGACTGATCCTCGATACGTTCCACACATTGTCGCGTAATATTCCCGTCGATAGTATTCAAACCATTCCACCGGATAAAATATTCCTGGTTCAAGTCGCCGATGCTCCCATTGTGGACATGGACCTCCTATCGTGGAGCCGCCATCTACGCAGTTTTCCGGGCCAGGGCGAACTACCGCTTGATGCTTTCATGCAGGCCCTCGTTGCCACCGGCTATGATGGTTATGTGTCCCTTGAGGTCTTCAACGATGAATTCCGCGGTGGATCGACAAAGCGTTTTGCCGTCGACGGTCATCGCTCCCTGAGCTACCTGATGGACGGCCCAGCCAAACACTCATCTTCCGCACCGATAAAACTACCGTCCTTCCCGCCGCGCGCGACGTGTGAGCGCGTCGAATTTATCGAGTTCTCTGTCGACGGTGACGGTGAAGAGCAGCTGGCGGAGCTGTTGACGTGCCTGGGATTCGAGAGGACAGGGCAACACAAATCGAAGGCCGTGACGCGTTTCAGTCAGGGCAATATCAATATTGTACTGAACGCCGACACAGACGGATTTGCCCACTCTTATAGCGCTATCCATGGCACTGCTGTTTGTGCCTTCGGATTGAGAGTCGATGATGCTGATAACGCGATGGCGCGGGCAAAGTCGTTCCAAGCGCAGACGTTTCATCAACCCGTGGGACCGGGGGAATTGGAGTTGCCGGCCATCCGCGGCGTCGGCGGCAGTCTGATCTATTTCATCGAGCCGAAGGGGGACCTGGGACGCGTCTGGGAAATCGAATTCGATGCGGCGCAAGAGCAGACGCAAGCGCAGAGTGCTGGCCTGACCGACGTCGATCACATTTCGCAGTCCATGCGCTATGATGAGATGTTGAGTTGGGTTTTGTTTTACCGCTCGATCTTTGATTTCGAAAAGTTGCCGCAGGTTGATGTATTCGACCCCGGCGGACTGGTCCACAGTCAGGTCATGCAGTCGGCCAACGGTTCGGTTCGCATCCCGCTCAACGCACCGCATCAGGGGCACTCACTGACGGCCCGGTTTCTTGCCGACTATCTCGATGCCGGCGTTCAGCACATTGCGTTTGCGACCGATGACATTTTCGCTGCTGCAGAGGCTTTTCGCGCCAACGGCATGCGGATGCTCAAGATCCCTGACAACTACTATGATGATCTTGATGCGCGGTTTGATCTGCCGACCGAACTCCTCGGCAAATTGCGTGACAACCAAATCCTGTATG
>JBPCWB010000056.1:0-18820 GCA_051009955.1 Hyphomicrobiaceae bacterium
GCTTTAATGTGCGTGCTAACGTTCAGGCCAAAACCGCCGCCGAGCAGGATGGTGTAGAGATCCGCTACTACAGCATTATCTACGATCTCGTCGACGACGTGAAAGCCGCCATGTCCGGCATGCTCGATCCGACACTGCGCGAAATCTTCCTTGGAAATGCCGAGGTTCGCGAGGTCTTCAATATTTCTAAGGTTGGTAAGGTTGCGGGCTGTCTCGTTACCGAGGGGCGTGTCGAGCGTGGCGCCAAGGTTCGGTTGCTGCGTGACAACGTGGTTATTCATGAAGGTACGCTGTCGACGCTGAAGCGCTTCAAAGATGAGGTCAAGGACGTTCCCGGTGGCCAGGAATGTGGTATGGCGTTCGCCAACTACCACGACCTCCGTGCCGGCGATGTTATCGAATGCTTCCAGGTCGAGACGGTGGAACGGACGCTCTAAGGCACGTCCGTCGATGCCTATCCGTTTGTATGGCGCATTGGTCTTTGTGTGAGCATGGAACCAGAAATCCGCAACGTGGCCACGTCGCGGCTCAATGTGGAGGTGGAGATCGCCGGACCGCCTGATGGTCCGGCGATCGTGCTCTTGCACGGATGGCCCGACAGCTTGCGCACCTGGGATCCGATCCTGGGTCACTTGCACGAGGCAGGCATGCGCACCGTCGTGCCGAGTCTGCGCGGATTTTCCGGCACAACGTTCCGACATCCCGAGACGCCGCGCGGCGGCCAGGTTGTTGTGATGGTGCGTGACATGTTCGAGACGGCGGATGCGCTGGGCGTCGGAGCGTTCTGCCTGGTCGGGCACGATTGGGGTGCGCGGATTGTATCCGACGCCAGCATTCTTGAGCCGCGACGGTTGACCTCCGCGATCGGAATTTCAATTGGCTGGAAGCCCGGCACCAAAGTGCTTCCCCTTTCGCCGCCGCAAGCGCAGGCGTTTTGGTATCAGTGGTACTTTGCTACGAAACACGGTGAGATCGCATTCCGTCAGGATCCCGAAACGTTTTGCCGATATCTCTGGGAGACCTGGTCGCCGCCCGGCTGGTTTACCGAATCAGAATGGGGAGACGTGACCAGCGCGTGGGCCAACCCGGATTGGGCCGACGTCGTCATCCACTTTTATCGCAGCCGCTGGCGGTATTACCAGCCCGATCCCAATTATGAGGAGGACGAAAAACGGGTGCGTGCCGCGAGCCATATTGAGGTGCCGACCCGCATCATTCATGGCGCTGCAGACAGTTGCTGCCTGTCAGAGCTGGCGGCCGGCTGTGAGCCCTACTATAGGAACGGTTACGACTATGACGCGATCCGAGATGTCGGGCATTTTCCGCAGCGCGAGGCTCCCGAGATCGTCGCCGCAATGATTATCAATTGGGAACGCCAGCATCGCGTCTCATGACAAATGGCCAGGTCCGCCGCGTATTTCTTCGCGGTCAACCTGCAAAAAATGGATCCAACGATGCCACAACACCGATCATCCAAGGGACCGTCACAGCGCCAGCTCCGCGTTGGTGAATTGATCCGACATAAGCTGTCCGAGATGCTCAGCCGCGGCGAGATCCACGATGACATTCTGAGCACCAATGTCATCACAGTTCCCGAGGTGCGCATGACGCCGGATCTCAGGATTGCCACGGCCTACGTCATGCCGCTTGGCGGTGGCAATATTGACGAGATTATTTCAGCGCTCAGCGGAAACAAAAAGTTCATTCGCAGCGAAATCGCTCGTGCGGTTGCGCTGAAATACGCGCCAGATGTTCGCTTCCGGCCCGACGAGTCGTTCGATGAAGCATTGCGCATCGAGGCACTGCTGAACAGCCCCAAGGTCCGCCAAGACATCGAGCGGGACTGAGTCGCGATCGCGTGCCGGAATTGTGCAACAAGAGCCTGGTTTCTAGTATGCCCCGCCGAAAAAAAGGCCGACCCGTTCACGGTTGGCTGATCTTGGACAAGCCACTGAAGATGACGTCAACGGAAGCCGTCGGCAAGGTCAAACGCCTTTTCGACGCGCAGAAGGCCGGCCACGCAGGCACGCTCGATCCATTGGCGACCGGTGTGTTGCCGTTAGCTCTGGGTGAGGCCACTAAGACGGTCTCCTTCGCCATGGATGGAGAGAAATCCTATCGTTTTTCTGTGCGCTGGGGCGTCGAGACAACGACCGATGACAGCGAGGGTGATGCCGCCGAAGTCTCGGAAAGGCGGCCTGATATTGTCGACATCGAGGCGGCACTTGCTGATTTTCGGGGACCCATTTCGCAGATCCCGCCGCGCTATTCTGCCATCAAGATTGACGGCAACCGTGCTTATGACCTTGCCCGGGATGGCGAGCAGGTCGAGCTCGAGCCTCGTGAGGTGGTGATCAACAGGCTGGATCTGATCCGTGTCGAGGCTCCTGATACGGCCGTTTTCGAGGCTGAATGCGGCAAGGGGACTTACGTACGTGCGATCGCTCGCGATCTCGGCCGAAAATTGGGCTGCTTTGGCCATGTGTGCGAGCTGCGCCGAACCCGCGTCGGTCCGTTCGCCGAAGCCGGTTCGTGGTCTCTTGAGCAACTGAGCGAACTGGGATCCGAGGCGAGCGGCGGGGTTGGTCTGGAACAGGCGCTGCTGCCGGTTGAGGCGGTCCTGACCAATTTGCCGCATCTCAGTCTGACATCGTCCGACGCTGTCCGGGTTGCGCGCGGTCAGGGCGTCATCCTGCGGGGCCGTGACGCCCCGATCCTGACCGGTGCCGCCTATGCGACGCATAAGGGCCGACTGCTGGCGCTGGTCGAGGTCGCGCGGGGAGAATTGCGTCCGACTCGCGTCTTCAACTTAGGTCACTAATCGCATCTCGCCAGGTGCCGAATAAGCTTCGCAATCGCCTTGGATTGGTGTATAGGACCAGCATCGCGGGCCAAGTGGCATTGTCACAGGCCCGCGTTTGAATTTGCGACGGTGCTGGACGACATCCCGGCGCTGGCCGCCACGGGCAAGTGCCCGCAACTGATTCTAGTGACAGAAAGGAACTGCCGATGTCGGTCACGGCTGAGCGTAAAGCCGAAATTATCAAGGATAATGCGGTCAAAGATGGTGATACGGGTTCGCCAGAGGTTCAAATCGCGATCCTGACGGAGCGGATTACCAATCTGACGGAACATTTCAAATCCCATAAGAAAGATAATCATTCCCGCCGCGGCTTGCTGAAAATGGTCAGCCTGCGCCGCCAGCTCTTGGACTACGTCAAGTCCAGAGACGTCCCGCGGTACCAGACGATCATTCAAAAACTGGGCATCCGCCGCTAACGCGAGCGGATGAGCGGGTGCCTGATGGCCCCGAGAAAGCAGCGGCATAGAACAATGGACAGCGCGCACGACACCGGCTCGAAACTCGAGCTGCGGTGCGATGTGCGCTTGCCTTCTGGATACCGGCCTCAGTTCGATTGAGCGCCGCAGTACGTACGACGAAGATAGAAACAAATACGAAAGACGAAACGATGTTCGACATCCATCGCGTGGAAATCGATTGGGGTGGGCGCAAGCTCAAACTCGAAACCGGCCGTATGGCGCGCCAGGCAGACGCTGCCGTATTCGCCCAGTACGGCGAAACGAGCGTGCTGGCGACTGTTGTCGCGGCCAGGACCATACGCCCCGGCATGGACTTTTTCCCGCTGACCGTGAACTATCAGGAAAAAAACTATGCAGCAGGCAAGATCCCCGGCGGGTTTTTCAAACGCGAAGGCCGGCCAACCGAAAAGGAAACGCTGACGTCGCGCCTTATCGACCGTCCCATCCGGCCGTTGTTCGTCGAGGGCTTCAAGAACGAGACACAGGTCATCGCAACGGTACTGTCTTTCGACAATGAAAACGACCCGGACATGGTGGCGATGGTCGCGGCCAGTGCAGCACTGACGCTCTCGGGACTGCCCTTCTTGGGCCCGATCGGAGCGGCGCGTGTCGGACTGATCAACGGCGAGTTTGTTTTGAACCCCATTCTTGACGAAATGGACTCGACCAAGCTCGATCTCATTGTCGCGGGCACGCAAGATGCCGTGATGATGGTGGAATCCGAAGCGCAGGAGCTGCCCGAAACGGATATGCTGGCGGCCGTGATGTTCGGTCACAAACATTTCCAGCCGGTGATCGATGCGATCATCAAATTGGCCGAGACGGCGGCGAAAGAGCCATGGGACATCTCACCGCCCGACAAGTCGAAATATGTTGGCCGTGCCAAGGAACTTGCTGAAGCCAATCTGCGCAAGGCCTTTGCAACACCCGAGAAACAGGCGCGCAACGACATCATTTCCGAGGCAAAGAAGAAGGTCTTCGATGAGCTGCGGCCGGAGGAGGACGACGGAACAGAATCTGTCCTGATCGGGGACGTCTTCAAGACGCTCGAGTCCGACATTGTTCGCGGTGATATATTGAGTACAGGGCGCCGCATCGACGGGCGCGATCTCAAAACTGTCCGCCCGATTATATCTGAAGTTCACGTGCTGCCCCGGACCCATGGTTCAGCTCTGTTTACGCGCGGAGAAACGCAGGCTCTCGTGGTCGCAACACTGGGCACGGGAGACGACGAGCAATTCGTTGACGGCCTTGAGGGAACGCGCAAAGAGCGTTTCATGCTGCACTATAACTTCCCACCCTTCTCTGTGGGTGAGACCGGGCGTATCGGCTCGCCAGGACGGCGAGAAATCGGGCACGGCAAGTTGGCGTGGCGCGCGGTTCATCCGCTCATGCCTGGTCCGGAAGAATTTCCCTACACCGTCCGTGTCGTCTCCGAGATTAATGAATCCAACGGGTCCTCTTCAATGGCCACAGTTTGCGGCACGTCGCTGGCCATGATGGATGCAGGCATTCCATTGAAGCGACCCGTCGCGGGCATTGCCATGGGGCTGATCAAGGAAGGAGACGATTTTGCCGTCCTTTCCGACATCCTTGGTGATGAAGACCATCTCGGCGACATGGATTTCAAAGTTGCCGGCACCGACCAGGGTGTGACCTCGCTGCAGATGGACATCAAGATCACCGGCATCAACGAGGAGATCATGCGGGTCGCGCTTGACCAGGCACGCGATGGACGTCTGCACATTCTTGGCGAAATGGCCAAAGCCATTGGTGAGGCTCGGGACGATGTCGGCGATCACGCGCCGCGCATTGAAACCATCACAATTCCGACCGACAAAATCCGTGAGGTCATCGGGTCGGGCGGTTCGGTCATTCGTTCGATTGTTGAAGAGAGCGGCGCCAAGATCGACATAGAGGACGATGGGACTGTCAAGATTGCCGGGACTAGCCGTGAGATCATCGATGCCGCGCTGGACCGCATCAAAGCGATCACGTCGGAGCCGGAGGTTGGCGAGATCTACAAAGGCAAAGTCGTGAAGATCATGGACTTTGGCGCATTCGTGAACTTCTTCGGTCCCAAGGACGGACTGGTTCACGTTTCGCAATTGACCAACGAAGGACGGCCCGGACACCCGAGCGAAGTGGTCAAGGAAGGGCAGGAAGTCTTCGTCAAGCTTCTCGCCATCGAAGACCGCGGCAAGGTCCGCCTGTCGATGAAAGTCGTCAATCAGGAGACGGGTGAGGAAATCCCGCGGGCCGAGGGCGAAGAGGATGATACCGGCGGTGAGCGCAGGTCTGGTCGTGGTGGCGGCGGCCACGGTCGCCGACGCCGCGAGCGCGTTGAGAATTAACGCCTATCGGGCACAAAGCCAACCAGAAGGGCGGGACGCGAGTCTCGCCCATTCTTTTTTGTTCGAATGATCTGCGATGACCTACTCGGCTGCTTTCGTGTCCGGGCTGCGCCCGGCGGCCGCAGCGTCCGCCTCCAGCGTCTTCAGCGATTCCAGGCTCGGCATCGAGACTGAATTGTAGCCGCAGTCGACGAAATGTATCTCGCCAGTGACGCCACCGGAGAGCTGCGACAGAAGATAGAGCGCTGAGCCGCCAACCTCGTCCAGCGTCGGCGTGCGGCCAAGCGGCGAGTAATCTCTCTGATAATTGAAAATGACGCGTGCGTCCGATACGCCCGATCCCGCGAGTGTACGCATCGGTCCGGGTGATAGCGCATTGACGCGCACGCCGGCCGCTCCAAGATCGGTTGCCAGATAGCGCACGGATGCCTCAAGCGCCGCCTTGGCCACGCCCATGACATTGTAGGACGGAACCCAACGCGTGGCGCCGCCAAACGTCAGCGTGATCATCGAGCCGCCATTTGGCATCAGATCGGCGGCGCGTTTGGCAATCTCGGTGAAAGAGAAACACGAGATGATCATCGTATTCACGAAGTTCTCGCGAGTCGTGTCGGCATAGCGGCCCTGCAGTTCACGTCGATCCGAAAACGCCAGCGCATGCACCACGAAATCCAGCGAACCCCACGTATCCTTGATCGTGGAAAAGACGTTGTCGACGCTTTCGATGTCGCTCACGTCGCACGGGACGATGATTGGAGAGTTGACCGACTCGGCCAACGGGATGGCGCGCCGTCCAAATGCCTCGCCCTGATAGGTGAACGCCAACTCGGCGCCTTGGCCAGCGAGAATGCGCGCGATGCCCCAGGCAATCGACCGCTCATTCGCGACTCCCATGACCAGACCTCGTTTGCCGGCCATGAGCGGACCAGGAGTTGCGACATCAATGCCAGTCATCGGTTTTCATCCCTGCACGCGGTGGAGATGTCGATCCATGGATTGACGAGACCTCACACCGATCACTTACTTGCCGCCCCATCGAACAACGTGGCTCGATCCGTTCCCAAGTTTCCATCGGCGGCCGATAAACCTTGAACGCTCAAGTCATCGGCGCAGTCGTGGCGCCCCTGGTCAACTGTCCAATCTGCGAAAGACCAGCGTCGCATTCGTTCCGCCGAACCCGAAACTGTTCGACATTATACAGTTAAGCGACACATCGTCTTTGCGCGCGCGCACGATCGGGATGTCCTCAAACTCGGGGTCCAACGATTCGATGTTCGCACTTTCGCAGATGAAACCGCTATTCATCATTAACAGCGAGAAGATTGCCTCTTGAACGCCGATGGCTCCAAGCGAATGGCCTGTTAGAGACTTGGTCGCGGATATTGCCGGAATACGGCTACCAAAAACCTCCCGGATTGCATCGATTTCCCGAATGTCACCAACCGGTGTCGATGTCGCGTGGGGGTTGATGTAGTCGACTTCGCCGACGCCGCGGCCATCGAGACCTTGCATCGCCTGACGCATACAGCGCGCAGCGCCCTCACCTGATGGGGCCACCATATCGAAACCGTCCGATGTGGCTCCGTAACCAACAAGTTCACCATAAACCTTGGCACCGCGAGCCTTCGCATGCTCGAGCTCTTCGAGGATCAAAACGCCGGCGCCGCCGGCGATAATGAACCCGTCACGATCCTTGTCGTAGGCACGGCTCGATTTTGTCGGCGTTTCATTAAAGTTGGACGACATTGCACCCATCGCATCAAACAGCGACGAGAGCGTCCAATCGAGTTCCTCGCAGCCACCGGCGAAAATAATGTCTTGCTTGCCCCACTGGATCTGTTCGGCAGCGTTGCCGATGCAGTGGGCCGAGGTCGAACAGGCAGATGAGATGGAATAGTTGACGCCCTTGATTTCGAAGCTGGTCGCGAGGAGCGCTGATGGCCCAGAACACATGGCCTTCGGGACCTCGAACGGACCAATCTTCTTGGGGCCTTTTTCCAGGGTAACGTTTGCCGATCTGACGATCGCGACCGTCGAGGGCCCGCCGGAGCCCATGATTATCCCGGTTCGCTCATTGACGATATCATTGGCTTCCAGCCTGGCGTCCTGGATGGCCTGCTCCATGGCAATATAATTCCACGCGAGGCCAGCCTCCATGAACCGTCTCGGTTTGCGCGGAACCTGCTCTTTCCAGTCCAGCTGCGGCGCTCCGTGAACATGACAGCGAAACCCGAGTTCCTCGTAGCGATCCGCGTGAACCAGCCCGGACTTCCCCTCACGAAGCGATGCAATGACTTCCTGCGTCGAATTGCCAATACTCGAGACAATTCCCATGCCAGTGACGACGACGCGCCTCATTTCTTGTCCTTTTTTGACTCCTGGCCGGCCATGTTACTCCGACACGCCGCCGCTCGATAATCCGCTGCCATCAGATCTGCTCATCAACCGACCGCACCTTGCACGTTATCGGCAGTATCGAACAGGCCTACTTTGAGGTCGGTCGCAGTGTAGATTGTCTCACCGTCTGCGATCAGAGAGCCATCAGCTATTCCGAGCTTCAGCTTCCGCAAAATCACCCGCTTCAGATCAATCACGTATTCTACCCGCTTGACGTTCGGCAATACCATACCGGTGAATTTCACCTCACCAACACCGAGCGCGCGACCGCGGCCTGGCGCCCCCAGCCATCCGAGGAAGAAGCCTGTCAGTTGCCACAGAGCATCCAGACCGAGACACCCCGGCATGACCGGATCATCCTTGAAATGGCAGGCAAAGAACCACTCGCACTGAGGATTATCAGCGATCTGCATTTCCGCGATCGCCTGGCCCTTTCCGTGCGCCCCGCCGGCGTCAGTAATTGAGCTAATGCGCTCGAACATCAGCATCGGCGGCAATGGCAACTGGGCATTTCCCGGTCCGAACAACTCTCCCCTTGCGCAGGCAAGGATGGCTTCATAATCGTAACTCGACTGCCGCTCTGTCATTGTCCTTAACGGTTTCCCTCAAAGTTCCGCGCGCAAACCAAAGCCGCACCGCACGGCCCAGTTGGCGCGAAGTTTCAACAGTCGTAGCACAGACGCGACCGCCCTTCAAAAGGTCTAAACCCGCCTATGCCAAGCCCTTTGGCGCGATTGAACGCCGGCCAAGGACTTGATATGCACAATTTCGATCGTGTATAAATTAAGTGGCTTCGCTTGCGAAGCATTACGATAGTTTATGGCCGGCCAATTTGCCGGCGATCGACGACTGGCAAAGCTTGACGACTGGCAAAGCTTGATGACGGCTGATGTAGCGCGACGTGAGGCCTGCACCATCGAAATGTTGCGGCGGGCGAACCTAAGGCCGACACGGCAACGTGTTGTGCTCGCATTCCTGCTTTTTGGCTCCGGTGACCGGCACGTCACCGCTGAGTCACTTCATGACGAGGTCGTCAACGCAGGCGAGAAAGTGTCCTTGGCAACCGTTTACAATACATTGCATCAATTTCGCCAGGTTGGCTTGTTGCGCGAACTGGCGATTGAGGGCGCCAAGAATTATTTCGATACCAATACGTCGAACCACAGTCATTTTTTCGACGAGCAGAACAACCGTCTTATCGATATTCCGGACGATGCCATCAAGGTCGACGGCTTGCCCGCTCCGCCCGATGGTATGCGCGTAAGCCATGTTGACGTCGTCGTCCGCCTGGTCAAAGCGTGATTATCGGCAAGTCCGACGCAGATTTCAAAATTAGCGAATGATTTCATCGGCATAGACGCCCCATAGGCGCTTTTGTTCCAGGTATCCGTTGTAAGGACCGATACTTACGCGACACCATCGTCCGTCACATGACTTGATGTTGGTCAGAGAGCCGACCTCCAAACGCGCCACGGCTCCGGCGCGGCCGGAGGGTGAGCGTCTCAAATCGACGAGTTGCGAGGCTTTCTGCTCCTTGGCCTCCCAAGGCATCAGCAAGGCCGTTCGCCGGCCTGACAGCAGCACGCTGAGTATCCAGCCGGACGCGCCTTCCGAATCCCGCACGCGGCGCCAATTCTCGAACTCCTGAAACACCTCGACGGGAAGTCCGGCGCGGCGAAAGACCCAAGACTTGGGGTATTTCCGGCCTGGTCCGGCGCGCAGATTGACGGGATCGGACTTCAAGCTGACGAACCGCGGCAGGGGCAGGCCGCTCTTGCCGCGACGCTCCGCCGCAAACGCGCGGGAAGCGTCGATGGCGACGACCTGGCTCATGGTCAGCCAGGCAGTGGTCGCACAAATCAGGATAAGGAATGGTTTTGACGATCGCACTGGTTTCTGTACGCTTCTTCCCGGTTATCATAGGCAATGAGACATGCAATTGCGCATTGCTCGCACATTGGCTAAGCCATCCTAACCCTATCTTTGTCAAGCCGAAGACCTTCTGTTAGACACAGGTGACTGTTCGGTCGGTTCTAAGCTGAAGGACGAGGCCGTAGCGCCTGCGAAAGTCAACGTTCCACGGACCCAAAGAGACGCCATGTCCAGTTCCGCTCGCAAGCCTCAGGTTGTTGTGACGCGAAAGCTCCCCGATATTGTCGAAACGCGCATGCGAGAGCTTTTTGACACACGCTTGAATGTCGATGACAGGCCGATGACGCGCGCCGAACTCGTCGAAGCCGTCAAATCGGCGGATGTCCTGGTCCCCACCGTTACCGACAAGATCGACCGGTCGGTCCTTGCACAGGCGGGGGAGCAGCTCAAGCTGATCGCCAACTTTGGCACCGGAGTCGACAACGTCGATCTCGACACCGCGCGCAATCGCTCGATCATTGTCACTAATACGCCCGGCGTTTTGACAGAAGACACTGCGGACATGACGATGGCATTAATTCTGGCCGTCCCGCGGCGATTGGCTGAGGGCACGGCATATTTGAAGCAGGCCAATGCCTCTTGGGGAGGCTGGTCGCCGACCTGGATGCTCGGTCATAGAATTTACGGCAAACGTCTTGGTATCATCGGCATGGGCCGCATCGGTACTGCGGTTGCGCGCCGGGCAAGAGCATTTGGCCTGCAGATTCACTACCATAACCGCCGGCGCATTGCCGAAGACGTCGAGCAGGAGATGGAGGCGACCTACTGGGAGAGTCTCGATCAGATGCTGGCGCGGATGGACATCATATCGGTGAACTGTCCGCACACGCCGGCCACCTACCATCTGCTATCGGCGCGTCGGCTCAAGCTGATGAAGCCAACCGCTTACATCGTCAATACGGCCCGTGGAGAGGTCATCGACGAAAACGAGCTGGCCCGTTTGATCGAGTCCGGAAACATCGCGGGAGCCGGCCTCGACGTCTTTGAACATGAGCCTGCCGTCAACCCAAAACTGCTCGCGTCGGACCGGGTCGTCGCGTTGCCCCATATGGGTTCGTCGACAATCGAAGGTCGTGTGGACATGGGCGAAAAGGTGATCATCAATATTAAAACTTTCATGGATGGACATGCCCCTCCGGACCGCGTGTTCCCAGCCATGTTCTGAACAGATGACCCGATCATTCGCACCAGTATCCGGTTTCGATCTTCCGCGCTTCGCGGGCATACCGACATTCATGCGTCTGCCCCATGTCACGTTGGACGACGACGACATTAGTGCCGTCGAAGTCGGTTTCGTCGGCGTGCCGTGGGATGGTGGAACCACCAATCGCCCAGGTGCGCGCCACGGCCCGCGCGAACTGCGCAATAGTTCGACCATGATCCGTCAGTACCATCCGGTTTCGGGTGCGAACCCATTTCATGTTGCCAATTGTGCTGATCTTGGTGACGTCGCAGTCAACCCGGCAGACGTCGCCGATACATTGGATCGCGTCACGTCGCATTATCGCAAGGTTGTCGCTGCGGGCATTTCTCCGTTCACGGTCGGTGGCGATCACCTGGTCTCACTGCCGGTCCTGCGGGCATTGGCTGAGAACAGGCCGCTTGGCATGATCCACTTCGACGCCCACACGGACTTTTACGATTCCTACTTCGGCGGCTTTACTTTTACACACGGGACACCGTTTCGGCGGGCGGTCGAAGAGGGACTTCTGGATCCCAAACGGGTCGTTCAGATCGGCATTCGGGGGACCGCCTATGATACAGAAGACGTTGACTTTGCCCGGTCGGTCGGCGTGCGCCTGGTTCGCATCGAGGAATTCTTCGAGCGCGGCCCGGATGCCATCATGGACGAAGCGCGCGACATCGTTGGTGATACCCCCATTTATGTTTCCTTCGATATCGACGGAATCGATCCCGCCTATGCACCGGGAACCGGGACTCCTGAGATTGGCGGCTACAACACATTTCAGGCGCAGCAAATGTGCCGCCGTCTAGCGGGCTTGAACATCGCCGGCTGTGATCTCGTCGAGGTCTCACCGCCCTTCGACCCAAGCGGCGTCACGGCCTGGGTCGGCGCGTCGATGATGTTCGAGCTGCTCTGCCCGCTGGCGCAGGCCGTGGCTGCACGACGACCGTCGGGCTAGGGTGACGGCGGTGAACGGCAGGTTCACCCGCGGCAAGAAACTCCACGTCGTCATCGGCGTGCGACGCGGACGACGTGCGCTCCGGCGCGATTCCCAACGACGATCATTCCTACACGATGAAACCGGAGGACGCCGAAAAGCGGAAGCGGGTCATTGCCGTGGAGTAGGGTGGCGGGGGGCGACGTCAGCGCATCTTCAGCATGTTGCGTAGCGACAGACCGAACAGGAAAATCAGGATGGCCGAAAGAAACTTCTGCCAACGCGTGGCGCTCACCATATCCGGTGGCAGATAAGTCGTCGTGGCCCAATACCGCCGCCCTTCGTCACGAGTGCCCGCAGGTTCAATTCGCTCTAGACCGTAGAGACAGCCGTAAGTGAGGCGCGCACTTTCTGCATTGCCGATGGTGCCGAACACCACGGCATTGGACAACGACATACGAAGCGCTTCCCAATAACCGTTGGTCTGGTGAGCCAGCTCAGGTTTGAGCCCGACGAAATTGGATCCAGGGTCAGGCGATGTGCAGGAGATCTCACGATCCCAGGCGTGCCACCCGAGCCGGACCGGTCGGGTGACCGCAAGCACATGGCGCACGCCCCATGCGTGCATCTTGTCGGTTTCGTAGACTTGCGGTGCAAGTCTACGCATCTCCGGCATGCCGCCCACATAAACCCCGGAGAAGTAGAAAACCAGAAGCAACCAAAGGAGTAACGGACGCACAGTCGCCCGGCCAAAACCACCTATCCAGCCATAGATCAGCCCGAACCAAAATCGTGCAAAGCCGCGCCAGGCTGTGGCCGTCCAAAAGACGAACGGCAGGAACCAGTCTCCGGCGAAGCGTCGGGCACGGATTTCACGGGCGTGAAAATAGTGTTCGAGGTCATAGTCATGGGCTTGGATTGCGAGACGGCGGAGCGACCGCCAGCGCGCCGGCAAATCCCGGTCGGCACGGCGATGGCGCACCCACAGCCTCCGGGCAGCCTCCTCGGTGGCCAGGGCAAAAACTTCGGGCTCAATCAACAAGCGGACAAGGCGCATTTGCGCTGGGCGTGGCAATCTGGGAAAAACTGAACGGACCAATCGGAACGCTGGCCTCGCCGCGCTCGCAACGGCTGACTGCGGTAACCACACACGTCGCGGTTGGATGCAATCGCCGTAGATATGACAATCGTCGAGCCGCGGCGACTCCGCAAAGTCAGCCTGATTGAAGTCTGGGACATGATGGAATTCCGCGGCCTGCAGCGAAAACGCACGGTCTGATTTGATCGCAACAAACTGAGCAATGTCATTGAATGACGCCCTTTCGAAGACCGTCATGCCGGCAAAAGTCGCGGTAACAAATCTCACCGCACGGTGGAATATCGCTCCCGCAAAACCGGCGCCTCCTTGAAACTCCGCGCTGGTGAATACGGCCGCACCGGCAATCCTTACATTGATGAATGACGCGAGATCTTGGAAGTCTGCCCGATAGAATTCTGCGCGGTCGAAAAATCGCGCAAAATCGAAATCGACATCCCCAACATATTTTGCCCGGTTGAATGCCGCATCTTTCTTGAATTTGGCGTGGCGGAAGCTCGCATGAGCCTTAAACTTCGCGCCACTAAAGCTGGAATTGCCCTCGAACAACACGGAGGTAAAGATTGCGTCGCCCGCAAACGTAGCCTTGTGAAAGCTTGACGCGTCTCCAAATACTGCATCTTGGAAGTTGGTTCTTGCGAGAAATTTTGCCGAGTCAAACAACACTTCCTCAGCAAACATTACCCCGGGAAAACTCGTATAGGCATTGAACGATACACCATAGAAATTTGCGTCCTTTTTGAACTGGGCAAGGTTGAATGCAGCGCGCCCTCCTATAGTCGCAATGTTGAAAAAAATACTTTCTTCAGAAATTGCTCTAACGAAATTCACGTTTCCTTCGAACTTAGCACGACTGAAATTCACGCCGGTCGCGAACATCGCACCATTAAAATTTACATTTCCCGGAAAAATCCAGCCAGTGAAATAAGTGCCAGCGCGAAAGTGGACCTTTGCACCGCCAGTTGAGAAGACGGATTGGGCGCGGATTTGCCAATTTCGCGTTTTTACATTTTGTGCGTTTCCGAAATCGTCAACCTGCCAGTTTCCCGACTCTTCCAAGACACGTCGCTCCGCCAGCAATTGGTTTGCCCATGCGTTCCAGTGGTCTCGCGCCGCGGCGACCGCTTCAAGTTGTGCATCGTCATGAGAGATTCCGCCTTTGAGCGCCTTCGCGAAAACCGACTGCCGCTTCCGCTCGCACTCCTCCCAGAAACGATGCGTCTCTTGCAAGTTCACAGTTCGCCCTCTGCAAATATACTGCAAACTGACGAACATAGAACTCGACTGCCGTCAAGGTGCCCCCCACCCCCCCACGCCAGCCTGTCCCACCACCCCTTCACTCCAACCATTCGCGCCTCTCGTCGCGTGCGATGCGGACCGGGTCCGTTTTCGTTTGATCAGTGGCATAAACTTCGAACGCACCCTGGGCGTTGCGAGTGACGGTGAAGACCGGCGGGCCGCGGCCGGTGTCGATCGGACCGAGACGGCGGCAGAGCAGCCAGAACCGCAACACCAGCGCCAGAAGGCTCAAGAAAAACGTCGGCGGCAGCACCAGCCACGCCAGTTGCAGCCACGGTGGCAGACTTTGATAGGTGTCCAGCAGATCCTGCCAGAAGTTATAGTCGTCCACGGCGCCCACTCCCCGTCCGTCCTCAGGAAAAAGGCCACCAAAGAGGGTTCGTGAACGAGTCTCTCTGGTAGCCGGGGAGCTAGAAAGCCGCCAAGAGACGACCGCCACGGCCTTTAAGCCGAAGCTCTGGACATACGCCGCAGCCTCCCCGACCCGAAGTTCGAGGAGGTGCTGTTACGGTCTGCACCGACCGCTCTTGGCGGGGTTTCTAGGCCCCGGGCCCGGCGAGTGTCGCCGGCCTTGTGTGCACTTTAAAGCCAGCGCGTTGGAAAAGAAACCGTTCTGACGAAGGGGAGTTGCAGCGAGGCTGTGCGGCTGCCTCGTCCTTCACTCGCGTCGCCTCAGGACGGAGGCGCGGATCCGGCGCAACACTCGCAGATGGTCCAAAATCGGCTGTTTGACGAGGGCAGATCCACAAACCTCAAACAGTTTCAGTTCCGTCGGCAAACGACGGTGGCTGAGGCGGCCCTATGGGACGTCAGATCGCGAATGGTCGGATTTTCGCCGGACAGCGCGTTGTTCCGGTCCCAGGCCACTTTGATCGTCTGAAATCGACAGCCGAGAGCATCGTAGATCAGAAACTTTCCGGCCATGCTATCGCCGGCGCCGAGGATTTCCTTGAGAACTTCTGTCGCTTGCAGCGTGCCGAGGACGCCGGCAATGGATCCAAGAATGCCGACGTCCGAGCAATTGAAGACTTCGTCGTCCGGCGGCGCTTCAGGAAAAATACAACGGTAAGTGGGAAATGGTGTGCCATCACTCTGAGTTTCGTGCGGCTTGAATGTCGTCAGATAGCCGTCGAACGGGCCGAGCGCAGCAAACACCAGCGGCCGGCGCGCGAAGTAGCAGGCGTCCGATACGAGATAGCGAGTCGCAAAATTGTCGGAACCGTCAGCGACGATGTCGTAATTCTGGATCAGCTCAAGCGCATTGCTCGCGTCGATGCGATAGCGGTAGCAATCAACTTTCACGTGCGGATTGAGTCGCGCAACCGTTGCTTTGGCGCTGTCGATCTTGTCCTGACCGACGCCATCGGTGTCATGGGCGATCTGGCGCTGGAGGTTGCTGAGTGAGACGACGTCGTCATCGATGATTCCGATGCGTCCAACGCCGGCTGCGGCCAGATACATGATCACCGGCGAACCGAGACCACCAGCACCGATCACCAGGACACTCGCGGACTTCAGCTTCTGTTGGCCCTGTCCGCCGACCTCATGCAGGACCAAGTGACGCTTGTAGCGTTCGATTTCTTCCGGGGAGAATTGACTCATGCGCTTAATCTAGGACATGCGGCTGCATCTTCCAATGGCGCCTCCGGGCTGACCAGTTATGCCGTATCGTCCTCGGTCTGAGCGACCGTCTCGGAGACGAACAATTCGCTGGAGAGATAGCGCTCGGCCGATGACGGTGCAAACGTCACGATCCGCTTGCCGGCCATCTCGTCGCGCACGGCAATTGTCAGCGCTGCCGCGACATTGGCACCGGTCGATATCCCGGCCGGGACACCCTCGACCTTGGCGACGAGGCGTGCAACCTCGAATGCCATGTCACTTGGAACTCGGATCATTTCATCGATCAGATCAGTATTGAGAACGGCCGGAACGAAACCGGCTCCGATTCCTTGGATCTTGTGAGGTCCCGCCTGGCCACCAGATAGGACGGCACTTTCGGTCGGCTCGACACCAACGATGCGCAAACTCGGCCGGCGAGGCCTGAGAACCGTGCCGCAGCCCGTTAACGTGCCGCCGGTTCCGATGCCGGCAACGATGGTATCAACTTCGCCCGCCGTATCGGACCAGATCTCCTCAGCGGTCGTCATTTCATGGACAGCCGGATTGGCCATGTTTTCGAATTGACTGGGCTGCACCGCATTTGGAATGAGCTCGATCAACTCACGGGCCCGGTCGATGGCGCCTTTCATCCCCTTCTCAGCGGGTGTCAAATCGAGTCGGGCGCCCATGTGCGTCAGCAGACGGCGACGCTCCAGAGACATCGACTCCGGCATGGTGAGGATCAAATCATAACCCCGGCTAGCGGCAACAAAGGCAAGCGCAATTCCGGTGTTGCCTGAGGTCGGCTCAACCAAAACAGTTTCGTTCGGCTTGATCCGATCGTCGGCTTCCAGCGCGTCGATCATTGACACGCCGATACGGTCCTTGACGCTGCTCAGAGGATTGAAGAACTCGAGCTTGAGCAGAATCTCAGCCTTGGCGTTAGCCTGCTCGGCGAGTTTCGCAAGGCGGACAAGCGGCGTCTGGCCTATCGTCTCGGTGATGTCATTGAAAACGCGACCGCGGCCCCACGCGGCAGTGCCAGCCAGCGTCCTGAATTCCGCCCCACCGCCCATACTCTCAAACCCTGGCTCAAACCTTGGAAATGCAATTGCTCAGTTGCATGCCATGATAGCCCATGCCGGGGGCACAAGAAAGCATACTGACTGCGGCCCGTGTTCAGCGGTCGGAGACACCGGTCGATCCGAATCCGCCGCCGCTTCGCGGTGTTTCAGACAATTCAGGAACGACGGTTATGCTCGCGCGGGTTATTGCGGCGACCACCAATTGCGCAATGCGGTCGCCACGCTCGATCCGAAACGGTTCACTGCCGAGATTGATCAGAATGACTTTGACCTCGCCGCGATAGTCCGCATCGATTGTACCGGGTGAGTTGAGCACGGTAATGCCGTGCTTGGCCGCAAGGCCCGAGCGCGGGCGCACCTGTGCCTCGAAGCTGCTGGGCAGCGCAATGGAAAGTCCGGTGGGTATCAGCGCTCGTCGACCCGGCGCCAGCGTCATCGGCTCATCAGCAGGTACGGCGGCAGCCAGATCAAGTCCCGCCGCCTGCAAGCTCTGGTAGGCGGGTACGGGTAGTCCGATGCCGTGCGGCAGGATCTGGACTTGGAGAGGGATTGTAGCGTCTGTCATGGCGTCTCATCCGATCGCCTCGTCCGATCTATGCTGTCGCCCGAACTACACTTCGATCGGCATCTCGACGAGGTGTGCTGCCGCGCGCTTCATCAGCCGCTCGGCCACTTCCCTCTTGTCCATTTCCGGCCAGCTGTCAACGCCGTCGTCAGAAATGACATGAACGGTATTGCGCTGTCCCCCCATGACGCCCGACTTGGGAGAAACGTCGTTGGCGACAATCCAGTCGCATCCCTTCTTTTTCAACTTGGCGGTCGCGTGGGCGATGACGTTCTCGGTCTCGGCCGCAAAGCCGATGACCAGTTCGGGTCGCCGCTTTCTCTTTTTCGAGACGGTTTTGAGAATATCCGGGTTTTCGGTGAATGACAGTGTCGGCATGCCTTTGCCGGTTTTCTTGATCTTCTGCTCCGATGGTGCCGCGACCCGCCAGTCCGCGACGGCCGCTGCGAAGATGCCGATGTCGGCCGGCAGCGCCTCGTTCACCGCCGCCAGCATGTCATCGGCGCTTTCGACGCGGATGATCCGAATGTTCGGAGGATCGGGGATGTTGGTCGGGCCGGACACGAGTGTGACGTCGGCGCCAAGGCGTCGCGCAGCAACTGCGATTGCATAGCCTTGGGCACCCGACGACCGATTGGCAATGTAACGAACCGGATCGATCGGTTCGTGGGTTGGCCCGGCCGTGACCAGCACGTGGCGTCCATCGAGCAGCGTTTCAGAGTCATCAAGCTCTGCTTCGATCGCCGCAAGAATTTCGAGCGGCTCGCTCATCCGTCCGGGCCCCGATTCGTTGGCTTCGGCCATCTCACCAACGTTGGGCCCGACAAAGGCAACGCCGTCAGCGGCGAGTTGTTGGGCGTTTCTCTGGGTCGCGGGATGCAGCCACATGCGCGGATTCATCGCTGGTGCAACCAATACAGGCTTGTCGGTAGCCAGCAAGACGGATGTTGCAAGATCGTCGGCCAGACCGCCCGCCATTTTGGCAAGCAGATTGGCCGTTGCCGGTGCCACGACAACCAGATCGGCTTCGCGCGACAAGCGAATGT
>JBPCWB010000057.1:0-3729 GCA_051009955.1 Hyphomicrobiaceae bacterium
ACGCCGAGGAGCTTGGCGGCTGGAAGCTGCATACTCAGACCACCGGGCTTGTGGACTATGCGACGGACACCGACGAAGAAGCCCTTGATCTCATCAGGCAGTTTCTGAGTTATCTGCCATCAGGCGCCGCACAGTGCCCGCCTCGCACCGATGTTCCGGCCAACGCAGATGAGGCCTGCCGCAATATCTTGGATCTGCTCCCCGTATCGCGCCGGCAGGTCTACGATGCGCGCAAAATCGTGAAAAGCATAGGCGATCCGGATTCCCTGTTCGAGCTGAAGCCGAATTTCGGCCGCTCCATCGTTACGTCGCTCGCGCGAATCGACGGCCGATCGGTCGGTATCGTCGCCAACAATCCTAAAGTCAAAGGCGGTTCCATCGATGTCGACGCATGCCGCAAAGTGACGAGTTTTCTCGTCCTGTGCGATAGTTTCAACTTACCGATCGTCTTTCTCATCGATCAGCCGGGGTTCCTGGTGGGCATCGATGGCGAAAAGCGCTGGGCGCCGGGCCGCATTATGAACTGGATGAATGCACTGTCATTGGTGACGGTGCCGAAGATCGCAATCACATTGCGCAAGAACTATGGCCAGGCTTATCTCAATATGGGCGGCGGCCGAAACTCGGACGAGTCCGCCGCTTGGCCGACGGCCGACTTCGGCTTCATGGATCCCGTCGTCGGCGTGAATGTCGTGCACGGTGTCAAACGAGAAGATGCGCCGGAGCGCTTCGACGCCCTCGTCGAACAGATTTCGCAAGACTCATCTGCGTGGTCGCTGGCGGCTCTCTACGAAGCACAAGCGGTGATTGATCCGCGCGAGACGCGCGACTACCTGAAACGGACACTGGATGTGCACTGCAACGCACCGGGCTACGGTCGCGGCGAACGGCTGCTGAGCAACTGGCCGACCAGCTACTGAGCTCACAGAATTCTCGCTCGACCCGATGCTTCGCCAGCAACCACAGAGCGGCCATGACAGATCGGAACGCCGAAATCGCACGGATCCTGGACGCGGCAATCAAGAGCGGCGCGACCGCGCTTGACGAGGCGACCGGCAAGAGCGTTCTCGGACTATGCGGCATCGAGACGCCACGCGGCCAGCGACTTGGACGTACGCCGGTTGCCGTCGACATTGAACGGATTGCAGGCGATCTCCGGCCGCCTTGGGTACTCAAAGCACTGTCCACCCAGCCCATCCACAAAAGCGAATTTGGAGCGGTCCGTCTGGATCTCAAGAACCTAACCGAGTTGAAAAGTGCCGTCGGGGACTTCTCCAAGGCGCTGGATCACCAGGTGATCGGAACTGTCGGTTATCTGGTCGAAGAAACAGCGCCCGCGGGCGTCGAATTGATCGTCGGTGGCTACTGCGACAGCCGCCTAGGTCCCATTGTCATGGTCGGACTGGGCGGCACGCTTGTCGAGGTATTTAAAGACATCGCCTATCGCATCTGCCCGATCGATCGCAACGAGGCCGGCGCCATGCTCGATGAGCTGACATCGGCGCCGATCCTGAAAGGCACGCGAGGTGCTGCCCCCCTCAACCGTGACGCCATCATCGCAACCATTCTCGCGGTGGCGGGGGCTGAAGGCCTGCTGACGCAGCACGCGGGACTCATCGCCGAGTTGGACATCAACCCCCTGATCGCCTCAACAGATGGCGCCGTTGCGGCAGACGCCCGTATCATTCTCGGTGAAGGCGCGTTCAAATCACAGTCCACGCAACTGCCTGCACAGCCAGGTCAGGACCTCGCCGCACTGTTCGCGCCACATAGCGTTGCCGTCGCCGGCGCTTCAGCGACGGCTGTTGCGCCCGGAAATCGTTACCTGCGTGCGCTGCGCGCCTACGGATATGCCGGAGACATCTATCCCATTCACCCGTCGGCAGAGACGATTGACGGTTTGCGCGCCTACCCCTCCCTCGGGCAGCTTCCCTCTCCCGTCGACTATGCCTACATCGCGGTCGCCGCGCCGCGTGTTGCCGACGTCCTGGACGCTGTCCAAGGCAAAGTGCGTTTCGCTCAAATCATCGCCAGCGGCTTCTCCGAAGCGACTGCCGATGACGCACACGAACAGCAACTCCTGCAGATCGCCAGACGACACAATATGCGTCTGCTCGGTCCCAACTGCCTCGGCACACACTGTCCACGCGCAAACGTCACGTTTGTCGAGGGTGTCAATCCGCAACCTGGCAGTGTCGGCATCGTATCGCAAAGCGGTGGCATCGGGATGGACATCCTGAAGCGCGGCCAGGCCATGGGTCTGCAGTTCAGCGGCCTCGTAACGATCGGCAATTCCGTGGACGTCGCCCCGCACGAATTGCTGCAGTACTTTATCGATGACCCGGTCACGCAGGTGATCGGTCTCTACCTGGAAGACCTGAAGGATGGTCGCGCGTTTATGTCGACTCTAATCAAGGCCAACTGCCGCAAACCAATCGTGGTCTTGACCGGCGGCCTGACCAATGCTGGCCGGACCGCCGCCGGCTCCCATACCGGAGCGATGACCACCGACGCCCATATCTGGCAAGCTATCGCGCGCCAGACCGGCCTGTCGCTGGCGACGGGCCTTGATACGTTCCTCGACGCACTGTTGATCTTCCAAACGTTGCCTGTTCGACCCGAGCGCCGAGAAAGATCGGTCATTCTGTTCGGCAATGGCGGCGGTACCAGCGTCCTCGGCAGCGATCATCTCGCCAGAGCCGGGCTGACCCTGGCAAACGTCCCTGCAAGCGTACGTCAAGCATTGACGGAGCAGGGCGTTCCAGAGTGGATCTCGCTGGCCAACCCGGTCGACGTTCCAGCCGTACAGCTTAAGTCCAAAGACGGTGAGACCGCCGGCCTCATCTTGCGCACGATCCTTGATGGCGCGCAGCCCAACTTTCTCGTGGTCCACCTCAATCTGCCAGTGATCATCGGGTATCGCGACATTCCCGATCTGTTGCCGAAACTGGTCGAAGCTGCGTTGTCGGCATGCCGGGATGCGTCCGCTGCAACTGATCTCGCATTGGTCTTGCGTTCAGACGGCAGCCAGGAATGCGACGACGCACGTCGCACGTATAGAACGGCTGCTGCAGGTGATGGCGTCCCCGTATTTGACGAGGTTGACCGCGCGGCGACGGCCTTATCATTGCTCTGCCGGCACGAAACTGTGCGCTTGACCCGGGTATCCGGATAACTTAACCCCGTCGCAAAGTCATAGGTGAGCAGTGCTGAGCCGGACCTGAATTTTGGCGCACCGCAGCGTGCCAAAGAGCCCATCACCTTTGTGCTCGCCGATGGCCTCGGAGTTCGCGGAAACAGGTGCTGCAAGTGCTTCCTCGGCGCTGCGCCGAGCTGCAGCGCGTTCGCCCAGAACTTCGCCGAGTTCCGACTTCAAGGTCCCGACCTGACAGTGAAACGCTTGTGACAGCCCACTCAATTCGTCGCGTCTGGCGATCACCGCACGACGGTGCAACTCCTGCGCTATCAGCATCTGCTCTGCCAGCAGACGCCCCTCCGACAACCCGCGCCAATCCACGCTCGAACTCCCCGCCCACCCAAAACATTGCGAACCAGAGGTTGTGCTCCGCAACTTTTCAACAGCTTATCCACAGCATGCTCAGATGCCCCATGCAGGTCAGGCGAGACGCGAGCTGTCGATGCAACACATTGATCGCTTCAATCAAAGCGTCTGATCGTGCCGGTAAAGACTGTGGCCGGAATGCCGCCATCTGCCCTTGAGATCGTGTG
>JBPCWB010000058.1:0-2771 GCA_051009955.1 Hyphomicrobiaceae bacterium
CTCCCAGTAGCGCCGCGAGGTCTTGTCGAGATGGGGTCGAATAAAATCCTCATAGGCTTTGACATTATCGCGGCCGTCGGCTTCAGCAAAAAACCGATGAAAGGCGCGATAGTCCGGCAGGTGCCGCACGGCGGCCTGCTTGAGCTTGTTGAGAGCGACGTGGGCCGGGTTGAGGTCGACTGCCGTGATTTTGATCGGCGCGGCCGACAGGTAACTCAGGATGTTGCAGCCGCCCGATGCGATCGCAACAAGATGATCACCGGGCTGCAAATCAAGCGCCTCGAGGTCAACGATCGGGTCTTCCCAAATCTGCGGATAGACCAAACCGGAGAAGACAAGCGTGAACAATCGTTCTTGGATGCCTTGGCCCGATATCGCCTTGTGGCGATGAACGGCCTGCCGCAGCCGTTTATTGTTTTTGCCCGGCAATCGCGACTTCAGCCCGCGATCGGTGCCCGGTTCCTGAATTGTTGCCATTTTTTCCCCAGATCCTGTCGCCTAATGGGCGCAGCCGTTTGGTTCAACAGCAGAGGCCGCGCCGATCGCAGCGGCCCGTGATCAGTATTGGCGTGAAGCTTTGGCATGATTAACAGCCTTCGTCGAGCAATCAAGCCGAAGAAGTGACACCTTAGCACAGCGCTCCTTTTAGCAGGCGGTTCAGGCATTCGCCAAATCTTCAGAGGCGCCTGTTCAATTGGCCAAATCGGACATCTATCAATGAGCCGACTATGACCGGTGAATCTGGCGTTTGGGCGCAGGATACGTTGGCGTGGCCACAAACCAATCAGCCTGTTGCGCGGATGTGGTGAACGTCATGACGGCCGCTCTGCCGAAAATCGTTTGCGCGACGATGACAAGCGCCTGCGTCTGTCCCATATCCAGCGGTAGCCCTTACATTCAGGAGCGACGCCATGGCGACAGCGCAGCAGGTTGAGCAGGACATTGCGCTCTACCCGTCGACCATCACGCCACCGGCCCGTCCTCTGCCTGCGTACAAGTTTTTTTGGAAGTTTCTGCGCAATCCGTTGTCGGTGTTGCCGCAGCAGGTCTACGAAGAGCCAATTGTGCTTTATCGCAGCCCGGCCGGAATGACCGTCGTTTGGGTCACCGATCCCGAGCTCACCGAGCAGGTCCTGCAAAACAAGGAAGATGTATTCGTCAAGACGCCGCTGGAGAAACGTGTCTTCAGTCGTTCGCTACGCGAAGGCGTCCTCACCGCTGATGGCCCGCAATGGCGTTGGCAACGCCGCGTGATTTCGCCGGTCTTTCGACATGCGGAGTTGCTGGGTTACGTGCCGACAATCAGTCAGTCGGGTAACGAACTGGTGGAGCGTTGGCGCCGCGGTGGCCGAGCGGTCCGGCGCATCGACCGTGACATGACCGATGTAACGTTCACGGTCGTCGCGCGCACACTGCTCGCCGGCGGCGAACCAGCCGAAAGTGACGCCATCAAGCGTGCCGGGACGACTTACCTGTCGCACATTCCTTGGGAAATGGTCTGGGAACTGCTGCATCTCCCCGACTGGCTACCACATCCTGCGGTATGGCAACTCAATCGCTCGGCCCGCACGATGCGCCGCTCGGCAGGCAATATCATCGAACGGCGGCGGGCGACGGCAGAAACCGACAACGACCTGCTGGGCCGGTTGTTGGCGGCGCGCGACCCCGACACAGGGGCGCCGATGGACGATGAGATGCTCATCGATAATCTGTTGACGCTGCTGGTCGCCGGTCACGAAACGACTGCCAAGGCTTTGACATGGGCGCTGTATCTGCTCGCGCGCGCTCCGCAATGGCAGGCCCGCTTGCGGGAAGAAGTGCGCCAGGTTGCCGGGGACGCACCGATCGACGCGGTTCATCTTGAGCAACTTGTTGCGGTCGATCGAGTCTTGAAGGAAACGATGCGGCTCTATCCGCCGGCACCTGTCATCGCGCGCCGGCCCGTGCGTGATACGGAGCTTGCGGGGCTTCCCATTCCAGCCGATTCACAAGTCGTCATTCCGATGTACTGCGTGCACAGGCATCGAGCACTATGGGATGATCCCGACCGATTTGAACCGGATCGTTTCAGCACAAATCGTGCCGCAGGCATGCCGCGCACCCAGTACATGCCGTTCGGTGCCGGAGCCCGCACATGTATCGGAATGTCGTTTGCCATGATCGAGGCAAAGGCCCTGCTCGCCACGTTTGTTCGATCGGCCCGGTTTGAATGGGATGGTCGCCACATGCCGCAGCCTGTGAGCCGCATTACATTGCGCCCGCAAGGCGGCATGCCGCTCTTCGTTTCGTGCGACGACAGCTGATCAGGCTCTCGAGTCTGGCGGCTAGGAATTGAGGGAAGCGTTGAGCGTCAAGGCTGCGTTCGGCCTCAGCATTTCTTGATGCAGCGACAGAGACATTGGCGCAACTGCGCATCGCATGAGCTGCTACCCTTGGTTCGAATTCGGCATTGCGCATGACGGGCATAGCAACCATTCGTACAGGCATTTGCTTCCGCGCGATCCGAAGCAATGCCTGAAAGTGAAACGACTGCTGCCGCGAGCGTCAGCGCAGCAAACATCAATCCAATCCAAGTTCGTCGAACCACTACACCCTCCGTCTAAACGCGTTCTGTTCGAGCGCGCCTCAAATTACCCTTTCGCCAACAGCTACTATGCGCTCCATGAACATAACCTGAACCATCAACACGTGTGCTCTTAAAATGCATAATCCGTAAATATTCGATCGATCTGGCCTTGCCACGAGTTGTAGTAGCGGTTCAAGAGTTCGTC
>JBPCWB010000059.1:0-5075 GCA_051009955.1 Hyphomicrobiaceae bacterium
GTCATCTCAGCGGTGCACTCCATTTTCAGAGCCTGAAGAAGGCCGCGCGGCGAAGCTTGAGCCGAACGGGGATATCGGCAATGTTGGCGACATCATCGTATGAGATCAACGGTCAGAAAGCAGCCCCTTGCACCGCCACCTGCCCTTCGAGTTCGTTCTTGTTGTTGCCCTCGGCGTATTCTGGGGCCTCAACTGGCCAACGGTCAAACTCCTGCTGGCCGAATTGGCGCCATGGACGCTGCGCGGATTAGGGCTTTCGCTCGGTGCCATCGGCCTCGCCGGCATTGCACTCGTGATGCGCCAATCACTGCGGCCGCGTCGTGACGAGGTCACGCCACTGGTCGTCACTGGTTTGCTATCCATCCTGGGGTTCAACATCCTGACGGCCTTCGGCCAGTTGCTGACCGAAACATCGACGGCCGTCATCGTGGCATTCACGATGCCGATGTGGGCTGCGATTCTGTCGGTGCTGGTTCTCGGCGAACGCCTGACGCTCAACCGGATTCTATCCCTGGTTGTCGGCATGCTCGGGCTTCTGGTTCTGGTTTCGGGAGACATCACCAGTTTCGCGCAGGCGCCGGCCGGCCCCTGCTTTATGCTCGGCGCCGCGCTCTCGTGGGCGGCCGGTACGGTTGCCCTGAAGGCACGGACATGGTCGATCGGTCCTGTCGCCCGTGCCACGTGGATGGTCGGCGTCTCGGCTCCGGTGACGGTGCTCGGCGCATTGGCGTTCGAGGACCCACTGGCGATGGCGCCGGCTTCGGCCGAGGCGCTTTGGCTGCTGGCCTACCATATCGTATTCCCGATGGTCGTCTGCCATGCGGTTTGGGTCAGCCTTGTCGGTCGCTTGCCGGCATCGGTTGCAGCCATCGGCACGCTTCTGATCCCGGTTGTCGGCGTGGCGTCAGCCGCCGTCGTTTTGGGTGACGTTCTTGGCCCGTCCAAACTGGCGGCACTGGCTTTGATTCTGATTTCTGTCATTTTGACATTCTGGAGATTCGATGCTTCAAGCCAGTCGTTCGTCAAATCGAAGCCATCCGGATAGAGAGACGCCTGTGAAGATTGCAATCCTCGACGACTATCAAGGCGTCGCCACCGAGCTCGCCGATTGGCATAGTGTTTCGGGTGTCACGGTCGTCCCATTCCGAGACCACGTCGACGAGGAACCCGAATTGGTTGCCCGGTTGCAGGGCTATGACGGTGTCATGCGGATCCGGGAGCGCACCGCGTTCACCAGGTCGGTGATCGAAGGCTTGCCCGAACTTAAGTTGATCCTCGCGACCGGCATGCGCAATGCCCGTTCGCTCGATCTCGCCGCCGCCGATGAGCACGGCATCACGGTGTGCGCAACGGACGTCCATCACACCACAACCGTCGAGGTCGTGTGGTTGATGCTGCTGGCTCTGTTTCGCGGATACCGCCAAGAGAACGAATTGCTGCGTTCAGGCGGCTGGCAGTGGGGGCTTGGCCGCAGCTTGGCGGGCAAGACGCTCGGCATCGTTGGGCTTGGCAAGATGGGCCAGCCTGTTGCCCGTGTTGCCGGCGGATTTGGCATGAACGTGATCGCCTGGAGCCCGAACCTCACGCCCGAGCGGACGGCGCCGTTGGGTGTCGAATGCGTCACTAAGGAGGAGCTGTTTCGGCGTGCCGATGCCGTGACAATCCATATGCCGGACACTGACGCCACGCGCGGCATCGTTGGTGCGAATGAGATTGCGCTCATGAAGCCAACCGCTTTCCTCATCAACACGGCGCGGCCGGCGCTGGTCGATGAGGCCGCGTTGATTGAGGCGCTCACGACAAACCGCATAGCCGGCGCCGGTATCGACGTTTTCGAGACCGAACCGCTGCCGCAGACCAGTGTCTATCGCCGTTTGCCGAACGTCATTGCGACACCGCATATTGGATTTGTGACTCTCGAAAACTACGAGATTTTCTTTCAGCAGAGCTTAGAGAACCTTAAAGCCTATCTTGCCGGCGACCCCATCCGTGTCCTGACGCCGGACAAGCCTTTCTTGGACTCCTCGCCGATGGCGGGCGAGGCCTACCAGGCATGAACAGGGCGCTGACTACACCGCTTCGCCGCGTACGACATCCTCTCGCGACGCACGGGATCGGTGCCTGGCGTGCTTGATCCGATCCAAATCACTTTCGTCCTATGCGGCGCCTTGGTCGCGGGCTTTACGACGGGCTTTGCGGGCTTCGGAACGGGCCTGGTGGCGTCGGGATTATGGTTTCACGCGTTGCCGGCGCATTTCGTGCCACCGCTTGTGGTGCTATCGTCAGTCGGTGCCCATGCTGTTGGACTGATGAGCGTACGCACGCCCTTTGCCTGGAGACAGGCCGCGCCATTTTTAGTGGGTGGCGTGCTTTGTGTTCCGCTCGGTGCGGCAACATTGGCTGTCGTATCACCGGACGCCTTGCGATTGTCAATCGGCTGTTTTCTCGTGCTCTATGCCATCATCCAACTCACGGGGCTTGCCAGACTTCGCATCGGGTTGTGGGGTGGCCGGCCCGGCGATATCGCGATTGGCGCCAGCGGTGGGTTTCTCGGTGGGTTTGCCGGGCTCTCCGGCCCACTGCCTCTGATCTGGCTGCAGTTGCGCGGTGGTCCGGTGCACGCGCAGCGCTCAACCTATCAGCCTTACAACATGGTCATCATGGCTCTCGCCGTCGTTGGTATGGCCGTGGCCGGTCAGATTGGCTGGGGTGTGTTGGCCGTAGCGGCCTTATGCCTGCCGGCTACCATTCTCGGCGCCTGGATCGGATCGAAAGCCTATAGCGTTGCCAGTGACGCGATGTTTCGCCGTGTCGTACTTGCTCTTCTGTTGATTTCGGGCTTGGTTCTGGTTGTTCAAACAATTGCGGGCTAATCGGTCCACGCCGACCGAACCGCCGAACCCGACAGGACCTCCGCATGCCCTACTCAGACTATCGACCGGAATTCATGGGAACGGCGACACTGGAGCCTTCAGGCCAGTTTGAGGCAGGGTCGTACCAAAGTTTCACGCTGACCTATACGGCCGGGCGTTTCGGGATCGACGACACCGGCTCGATCAAGATCGGCTTGCGATTTGCGACGGATTTTGGCCCCGTCCAGTTCGATGATCCGCAAGCGCCGGGCTATACAACTGTCGAAGCCTCAAACGGCGCGACCTTGGATTGCAAGTGGGAGTTCAAGCGCAACATCCGGCCGTGGAGTCGTTCTCTCTATATCGGCGTTCAAAACTTGTTTCTGAATCCCGGCGATACGATCACTGTCAGATTCGGAGACCAACGCCATGGCTCGCCAGGTGTCCGACTACAGACCTATTGCGAAAGCGAATTCGAGTTTCGGGTTCTGGTCGATGCCATCGCGACCTACGACTATGTGCCGATCATCGAGAGCCCCAAGATCGCCATCGTGCCCGGCGACGGTGTGGAATGGATTGCAGTCTTGCCGACGGCGCGGCGCGTCAACGAACCCTTCACGCTCAAAATCAAGGCCATCGACAAGTGGGGGAATCCATCGAACAGGATGGAAGACCCGATCCAGCTGTTTGCGAGCCGTCCTGTTGACGGGCTGCCGCGCGTATCGCGAATGCAGGGAACCTCCTTTGCGACGGCCATCACCGGCCTTTCGGTGACCGATGAAGGTGATCTGACGATATCCGTGCAGGACATGGACGGACGGGAGCTGGCGCGAACCAATCCCTTGCGCATCGTTTCCGCCGACACTGCCGACGTGCATTACTGGGCTGATATCCATGGTCAGTCCAACGAAACCTTGGGCACGAATTCGGCCGAGGAGTATTTCCTGTTCGGGCGCGACAAAGCGTTCCTTGATGTGATGAGCCACCAGGGCAACGACTTCCAGATAACGGGTGCCTTTTGGAGAGATTTGAACCGGCTTTCGGCCGAGTTCGACACACCAGGTACGTTTGTTTGTTTTCCAGGTTACGAGTGGTCTGCGAATACGGCCGTCGGGGGCGATCGCAACGTCTTTTACCGGCGCGAAGGCGAAACGATCCATCGCTCCAGCCACGCCCAAATCGCAGATGCCACTGACATGGTCGATGAGGAGACCGATGCCCATACGGCACATGAGCTGTTCGAGAAACTCGATGGTAAGGACTGTGTCGTCATGGCCCACATTGGTGGGCGCTATGCCGACATCACGTTTGCCCACGATGAGCGGTTGGAGACCGCCGTCGAGGTGCACTCGGCGTGGGGGACATTCGAATGGATCATCTGGGACGCCTTTGAGAAAGGTTATCGCGTCGGCATCGTCGGCAACTCCGACGGACACAAGGGCCGACCGGGTGCCTGCTACCCCGGCGCAAGTTTCTTTGGCTCGCAGGGCGGCCTGACCTGTTATCTCGCGCCACAGCTCGATCGCACGGCGATTTTCGAGGCCATGCGCCGACGGCATCACTATGCAACGACCGGCAACCGCATGTTACTGGACGTTGCGGTTCGAACGGAGGCCGATGCCGAACTGTTCCACCGCAATCCCGATCTCGGACCGACGACTTCGGAGGCGACGCGTGTTTTGCGAATGGGCGATATCGCGCGCGTGGCCGAAGGTGTGGTCGCGCTGGAGATCGACGTCGGCGGCTCGTCACCGATCGAACGCATCGATGTCTTCGACGGGCCACGTCTGATCGAGACGGTCCGCCCCTATGCGGCTCAGGATCTCGGCGCGCGCGTGCGCATGATGTATGAGGGCGCCGAGTATCGCGGTCGATCACGCACGACCGTGTGGGACGGCGAGTTGACCGTTTCTGGCAATGTCATCGAAGACTGTCGGATGCTCAACAACTGGAACTTGGATCGCGGCATCAAGGAGGCGTCTGCGGACCGACTCGCCTGGAAGGCCGTCACAACAGGCAATGTGGGCGGCATCGATCTGACATTGCGTGAGGCCCAGTCCGGCATGCTTGCGATACGGACAAAGCATGTATCCGCTGATGTTGCCATCCGCGACATCGAACTCGAGGATACCGTGTTCGACGGCGGAGGGCTCGCCCGAATGATACGGCTTTACCGCCTGCCAGTGAAGCTTAGCGAGACGCACATCACGCATCGCATGTCAG
>JBPCWB010000060.1:0-5155 GCA_051009955.1 Hyphomicrobiaceae bacterium
GGCCCCCCTCGGTGATGGCAAGGATCGTATCGAACTCCTTGACCGCGAAGATCGAGCGCAGGATCAGGGCGACAATGATGTGTCCCTGCATCAGCGGCAACGTAATGTGCACGAATGTCTGCCACCGCGATGCGCCATCGATCCGGGCCGCCTCGAACGGGTCTTGCGGCAGTGACTGCAGGCCGGCCAGCAGGATCAGTGTCATGAACGGTGTATGGTGCCAAATGCCGACCAGGATCAGCGATGGCATCGCCCACTCCGGACTTGATGTCCATTCAATAGGGTCGAGGCCGATCCCCGACAGCCAGAAGTTCAGCATGCCGTAGGCGTTGTCGAAGAACAGGATCCACACCATGCTGATCGCGGTCGACATGGCGATCATCGGCATCATCCAAATTGATCGATAGAACGCCTTTCCGGCAAACGACCGGTTGAAGAGCATCGCCGTCGCCAGGCCGAGGATCAATTGGCCGACGACTGTTGCAATCGCATAGTAAAATGTGTGCCAGATAGCGCCCAGCCAACGTTCGTCAGTCCAGACCTTGATGTAGTTCTCGAACCCGACCAACGACGGATCCTGGTTGGTGATCAATTGCCAGTCGCTGAAGCTGGTCAAAATCACCAGCGCGACCGGAAATGCCACCAGGCCGAACAAAAACACAACCGTGGGAATGTTGAAGACGAACGGAAGGTTCCGGTCGATCCATTCACCTATCGATCTTGCCCGCCGGCCATTGAGGCGCGCTGTGACGACAGGTTGTTCCAGAGCCGTATTCTCTGACATGGGCTCACTGTTCCCTTCCAACACTCTCAGAACCGCCGCCAAAGGCTGCCTGACTTCCTAGCCGGGCCTTGTGCTCTGAAGCTGAACGGGAGGTGCCGAGCACCTCCCGTCTGGATCTGCGCCTATTTGAGGCCCTCGGCCTCGATCGGGACGCGCTGTTCTTTGGCGGTCATCTTCTTGGCGAACGATGGCAGGACGCCGGCGAAATTGACACCTTTCTCCGTCTTCGCAATGAGCGCGTTCATGATAGCCGCCTGCTTGTCGGCCTCTCTTTGAATCGCATCGCGGGCACCATTGCGGATCGCAACGTTCATGACCGTGCCGGCCGCATCACGCATTTGACCGATGGCGATGGCTTGCGGTTTGGCAATAGCGATTCCGAAGTCAGCTGCGAGTTCGGCAGATTTTCCCCAACCCGGCGTCGGTGCCTTGTAAGAGGGATCCGTCCAGGCCGAGCGGCGGCACATGGGCACGGCCGCATTCTGACCTTTGAGCATGATGCGCTTCTGCGTCATCCAGGCAATGTAGAGCCATGCCGCCTTCTTTTTCTTGGAGTACTTTGGAATGGCCAGCGAGGTTGTCGGCAGGTTTGGAAAACTCCCAGCGCGACCGGCGGGGATCAGGATGGTGGTCGAATTGCCGGCAATGCGTGATTTCTTTGGATTGGCGGCCAATGAATGCCAGAAGTTCAATTCTGACAGCATGGCGGCCTTTCCTGCTGCATAGAGCGCGGCGTTCTGAGGCGGCTTGTTGTTCAGCGCCGATTTCGGCGAATAGTCCCGAATGAGGCGTCCGTAGAACTCAAAGGCATCGACCGACTCCTGTGAATTGATGTTTGCCGTCCGAGTCCCATCCGGGTTCGTCTTGAACCACGAGCCACCGAAGTTGAACAGGTATGTGGCAAAACTGGCCGTGGTCAGGCGACCATGACCACGCGACAGGAAACCAAAGCTCTCCGGCTTGCCATCACCGTTCGTGTCAATGGTGAGTTTCTTGGCGGCATCTTCCAGTTCCGCCATGGTCGTTGGAACTTTGACACCGTGCTTCTTGAAGAGATCCGTGCGGATGTGGAGCAGCTGTGCCTGAGCCGACCATACGATGTTGTTCAACGGTTGCCCCTTGATCACCCTCTCGGTGTTTCGGCAACCGCCGAGCCAATCGCCGGGATAGTCATAGTCGGCTGGTGTCAGCGCCGAATCTTTCAAATACGGTTCGAGATCTTCGAGATGCCCGGCCAATGTCAGCTTGCCGCCTCGGTTGTCCATCTGCAGCATAATCAGATCAAGGGTGTCATCCTTGCCCGCAAGCATGATGTCCTGTTTCTTGCGCATCTGGCCGGCCTGGAGAATCTCCATGCGCACCTTGATGCCCGTTTCCTTCTCAAACTGCTTGGCCATGGGCCGGAACCAAGCGTCGATGTAGGCCGCCGAAAAACCGATCATGTTGAGCGACGTGCCTTCGAACTGGCGCCAATTGACTTTGGCGGACGACGTGGATGGCAAAGCGCCTAGCAAGATCGCGACGGCGCTGACTGCTGCAAGTCCTCTGAATTTCATTTGCGCGTTTCCTCTTTTGAATATTCTTTGTTCTTATCATTGTCGTGTCGGGCCTGGCTCGGTCAGGCGGTACGTGAATTGCGTGAACCAACGCTTCGTGCCCGGAATGTCGCTGGACGACAGCATCATGACCGACAGTCTCTATCAGTATCGCAAGAAGTGCTGCGTGAAAAGCTTTGCACGAGATGCCTTCGCGCGGACGTCCAGGTTCAGCGTCGAGGTGGACTGGAGGCACGGACGCTCACGCGTGAAACAATACTTGTTTGACAAAGAACGCGTGGCCGATGCTTGCACGCCGACATTATCCATGCTGTGCTTGAGCAAATAATAGTTCAATCGTTTTGAGAGGGGGAGGTCTGTCCGTGGCTCAAACCGGCAATATGGTGTTCATACTGTCTGACCAGCACACCAGGGCGGCGCTCAGCTGCTACGGTCATGATGTCGTCAAGACTCCCAACCTCGACCGCTTGGCTGCACGGGGTACACGTTTTTCTCAGGGCTACTGCAACGCGCCGATATGCGTGCCGTCGCGCGCGAGCCTGGCGACGGGGCGACACATCCACGACATTGGAATTTGGGACAACTGCAAGCCGTACCATGGCGAAGTGCCGTCATGGGGACATCGCTTGATGGACCAGGGACACCACGTCACTTCGATCGGCAAACTGCACTATCGCAGCGAGGAGGACGACAACGGCTTCAATGAACAGATCGCCCCGCTTTACGTCTTGGACGGCGTTGGAATGCTCTTCACAATCGTCCGTGATCCGCTGCCCGTATCGGGAAAGTTTGTGCAGCTGGTCAATGGCGCCGGCAGGGGTGACTCATCCTACACGGATTACGATCGCGATATCACCGAGCAAACGGTGAGGTGGATCGACGAAGAGGCCGGCAAACACACCGACAAGCCGTGGGCCCTGTTTGTCTCATTGGTGTGCCCGCATCCGCCATGGCTTGCACCGGACAAATTCTACGAAATGTATCCGCCCGACAGCCTGCCAATGCCAACGGCTTACAGCAAAGACGAGCGCCCGAAACATCCCGCCTACGAAGATTTGCGTCACTTTTTCGGAGTCGCGGAGCCATTTGATGAACCGACCCTACGCAAGGTCACGGCCGCCTACTGGGGGATGATCTCGTATCTTGATGACAACATTGGAAAGGTGCTCGACGCGTTAGAGCGGAACGGGCTCTCTGATAAAACACATGTCATCTACGCGTCTGACCACGGCGAGTCGATGGGGGAAAAGGGACTATTCAGCAAGTGCAACATGACCGAGGAGTCCGTCGGCGTTCCGGTCATTCTGGCCGGCCCAGGTGTTCCGGAAGGCAGGGTCGTCGATGCGCCAGTGCAACTCATGGATATTTTCCCGACAATGCTGGAGGGCGTAGGCGCAACGCCGACGGAGGCTGACAAGGCTCTGCCGGGCGCGTCATTGTTCCAACTTGCCGAAACGCCTGATGCGGACCGCTCGATTCTCGCGCAGCAACACTCAGCGGGTGCCAAATCGTCGAGTTTCATGATCCGTCACGGACGCTTCAAGTACGTCTATTATATCGACTATCAACCACAACTCTTCGATCTCGAAAACGATCCGAAAGAGTTGAACGATCTGGCCGATGATCCCGCATTTGCGAGCGTGCGTGCCGACATGGATGCGCGTCTACGCGCACTGCTGGATCCGGAGGCGGTCGACAGGGAATGCAAGGCCGATCAAGCCGAACGGCTCGCCAATGGCGGTGGCCAGGAGGCGGTCGTCGCCAAGGGGTCGCCGGGCTATACGCCGGCACCGGGCGAAAAGCCGGTCTTCGTTTAAAGGAGGCCGCCGCATGGCCCGCATTGTTCTCAAAGAGCTGCGCAAGTCTTATGACGACACTGAAGCCGTGCGCGGCATTGATCTCGATATTGCGCACAACGAATTCGTCGTGCTGGTCGGGCCGTCGGGTTGCGGCAAGAGTACGACGCTACGAATGATTGCCGGGCTCGAGGAGATTACGGCCGGTGAGATAGTAATCGGTGAGGATGTCGTCAACCACATCCCTCCTAAAGACCGCGACATCGCCATGGTCTTCCAAAATTATGCGCTGTATCCGCACATGACGGTCTACCAGAATATGTCCTTCGGATTGCGCCTGCGAAAGACCGATCGAGATGACATCGACCAGCGCGTACGCGAGGCAGCCGACATTCTCAATATCGGCGAGTTGCTCGATCGTCGGCCAAAACAGCTCTCCGGTGGTCAACGCCAACGCGTCGCCATGGGTCGTGCCATCGTTCGTAATCCCAGAGTGTTCCTGTTTGATGAACCGCTCAGCAATCTCGACGCCAAACTGCGTGTTCAAATGCGCACCGAGATCAAGAAGATTCACCAGCGCGTCCGCACCACCGTCGTCTACGTCACACACGACCAGGTCGAGGCGATGACGCTCGCCGACCGGATTGTCGTCATGAACGAAGGCATCATAGAGCAGGTCGGCTCACCGCAGGAAATGTATGACAATCCGGCGACCCACTTCGTGGCGGGTTTTATCGGGTCACCGGCGATGAATTTCGTGCCTTGCCGCATCTTGGCCAACGGTTCGGACGTGGCCGTACGTGTTGGCGATGACCTGACTTTTGCCATTCCATCTCGACGTGGCGAACGCTATCGGTCGTTTGCCGATCGTGACATGATCTTCGGCATCCGACCGGAGCACATTACCGAGCGAAGGTCACATACGGAAGATGATCAGATTGATTTCGAGTCCGACGTTCAGGTTCTTGAACCGATGGGAATGGATACGATGGTTGTCATGAACGTCGGCGGCACCGAGA
>JBPCWB010000061.1:0-13921 GCA_051009955.1 Hyphomicrobiaceae bacterium
CGAGAGACGTTCAGAGCTCCAGATTCTCATTGCTATTCGGTCCTGTCGTTGTCGTCCTGTGGCGCCGTCAGAAAACCAATGATGAGCTCAATCACCACCAAGTCGATCAACAGTGCGATCAGTGCCACCACGCCGCTTAACACGGCACACGATTAACGCTTCGCGAAATTGACAATTGAGCCTGACGGACGACGAACTGGCCGATGCCGGTCCAGAGCTGCAGATCATTACGCCAGCAAAATCGAAGTTGCGCCAAACAATCACCTCACAATGACCACGTGAGCCATCTCAGAGTGCATGGTCGGGGCGGGAGATTGCATCGGTCGGGAGGCCGCCAAATGTATTCGTTCCGCATGAAGTTAGTATTGCCAATCTCGGTTACCGTATCTGCTTCACTCCTAAGTGGATGCATCAGTCCAGCACAGTATGTAGACAATCTAGAGGCGCTCCCTGTTCCGCGCGCCAGCCTGATGGCACGCCTGCCGAAACCAGATTGCTCTGGTTTGTCAGACGGCGGGCACTCAGTCTCAAGGACCGTAGGCGGATCAGCTCCAAAGAAAAAACCGTCGGACTCTGCCGTGAGTAAGGACAAGGCGACGGACAAAGAGGCAACGAACGCCCCCCCTCGGAAAGGAAAAACAGAGAGGCGTTCAGACAAGTCTCAAGTAGAGGATGATAGCACCAAGACTTCAACATCCCAGGATGCTACTGAGCGTCTGGAAAAGAGATTGGAATGCTATCGAACCGCCGAACAAAGAGCCCGCACGCGACTGCACAGGCTTCAAGCGGCAACCGCCAAAATGAAGACAGCCTTGGCGTCCATGAAACGAAAATTGTATGCCGATGTGGGACCTCAACGTTTCGACGGGAAATGATCAAGGCAGATCCAAAGGGCCGTGACCCTGCCCTCCGAAACCCTTCACAGAGAATGAGCCGGTTGTCGCGGGAGGGAGTTGCGCGCGGCAATGTCGGCTCTCAGCGCCAAACCGGAAGTTCGATGTTGCACGGGCTCAGGATCGCTTGTGTCCAGGAGTGTCGGTTGTCTGCCGCAGCAAGAGTTGCGGCGTTCACCGGCCGGTAAGCGTCGGACAATCCCAAACAGAATTTATCTCGCGCACCCGCAGCGCGTTGCTTCCCCTTCAACTTCGACAGCGAACGCTTCATAGCGATGATAGAAACGGTAGCGAAGGGGCGACCAAGGGACATGAGTCTGCCAGCTCTATCCGCGAGATCTTGGTTGCCAAAGAATGGCAGTCCAATCCAGGTCGTCGTGGAACTACTCCAGATAGACACGGAAGTTGCCATCGCTGTCGCCACCTTCAATTTCCAACTCACCGAGGGTGCGGATCAGCGAGTCAATCTGGTCGTCGGTCATCTCGAAGATGTCACCGGTGACCCCCTTCTCCCTGAGCTTTTCATTGATCTTGTCGCGCTTGGTCTGGGGGATCAACGCCCGCATCTTAATGCCGGCGCGAAGAAGGTCGAGCGGCACCCGAATGCGAAATCCTTCATCCTTGCCGTTGCCACGCCCCTCCATCTTGAAGTAACGAGGCAGCGGCCGATTGGCTTCCTCCGATGGCGGTCGTTCGGGTTGCCCTGCGCCGAGGGCGGCGAGTAGCCGCGCGCCTTCTTCGACCGAGACCTTGCCCGCCGCCACCAATTCAAGAATGCGCTTCGTGTCGCTGCTCATCGCCTTCTTCCTTCAATTTAATCGAGGGCGGCCAGATTATCGCGCAAGCTCCGCCAGCGCCTCCTCGGCATTGATCTCTCCTTTTTCGAGACGGTCGAGCACGTCGCCCTGTTCGGTCGCCGAAAAATTTGCTTCCAAAGATTGCCCTTCCAGAACCTCGGCAAAGTCAAGCCGACCCGCGATGCGAGACAGCCGCGCCTTGATTGTGGGATAGCTGACCCCGAACCAACGTTCCATCTGCTTGATGGATCCGTGGCAGTGAACGAAAGCGGCCACGAAGGCTTGATCATCCGCGTCCAGCCGGGCGAGCGGCGGCGGCGTGAATGTCCCCTCAATGGCGATCCCATCGGTCGCCGTACGCACCCGTTCGATGGTAAAATCCTGCTCACCAGTGAGTTGGGTGAGCTTACGCCATTCCAGTGCCAAGGCTGCGCTCCGATAATTTTATGAATATCAAATAAGGACAATTATAAAGAAAATCAATATGCCAATTAATTTTGTTGATTCAAATCTGCGCGCGGTTTGATCTACGGCACAAGCGGCACTTACATTTATGTCGTCGACCGCCGCGCTCGGAATTCACGCAAGCAATACCGCGATGTGCCACGCATTGGATGCTTGGGACATTCACGGCGTGAACAATCGGCTGTTCCGACGGTGGAATCAGGCGAAGAACTCAGCCTGAGCAGAGCACGATCGCCTCACGTCTGCGAACCGACGTTGGTCACCGATGAGCTGACGTCGTCCTCGGGCCAATGCACTCAAACGACACTCGGTTGAGCGGCCTAGTCCTCCTTCTTCCAATCTCCCTCCTTGTTCCACCATCGGTGCGGATTGGCTTTATCGTCCAGCCCTTTGCACTCGCTGCGAAGGACGTCCGTCACAGTGATCACCGGCTCATAGTAACTGTGAACTTCGTAAACTGCTTCGACAACCGCATTCAGCAGCCGCACATCGCGCGGAATGAAGAACCGCATCTCGTCGACGTCCGGGCGCTTGCGTGTGTCTTCTTCCGCGCCCGTCGGTGTGCCTTCGCGCGGTCGGTAGTATTCCAGCCCACCGGGTGCCCGATAGCCGTTTCGATCGGTGTTGCCCTGCGCTAGCAGTGCAACTTCAGTGACTGCCTCGAAGATGCGGTCGACATCTTCCTGAGGTGCCTGAAACATAACAAGCCACATCGGCTGCAGATTGATCGGGCGCGTATCAAATCCACTCTGAATGATGTTGTTGCCTGCCATGGCTAAACTCCAACGTCTGTCGACTTAGTCGATCCGGTTCGGCAAACCGCGACCGTTGTTCCACCATCGGTTTCGATTGGTGTTGTTGGGATCGTAGTTCGCGCGACTTGCCCAGTCTTCGCGAACGAAGATTACTGGCTCCTCATAGTGATGGACGTGAAGAATCGCATCCATCACGAGCTCCAGTCTTGGCAGATCGCGCTCAATCGAAATCTTGAGTTCAACCATCGGGTACGTCTCGATTTGACCGGCCGCGAAACCGGTCGCATGGGTCGACGTCGTCGATCGTTCCTTTGGTTGCGCTGTTTCCTTGCCCACGTCTGAGACGCTGGCATTCCGTTGGTAGCGACCGTAGCTCAGAGGATGCACAGCCATGACGGCGTCGAGTATCCTGTCCGCGTCTTCAGGCAACGTCTGGATTTCCAATGTCCAGACCGGCACGAGTCGGCCTGAACTTGCCTTGTAGTCTGCCAGTCCCGACATCGTTGCACTCATCCAACGGACTTGCCGTGCAATTTTTCGGCATCGGGCCGGTTCCAGTAGCGGTTGGGATTGTCCTTGTCGTCGAGCAGTTTGGAGCGGCAGCCCCATTCCTCGCTCACTCGGATCGTCGGCTCCTCATTGACGTGCACGGCAAAGATTGTTTCGAAAGCCTTGTCGAGCAGCGCCGGATCAGGCGGCAGTGAGAAGATGATCTGCTGCGCAGGCGTTTCCTGGATTGTGCCCTCCGAACCGGCATGAGAGCCTTCGAGCGCCCGGAAGCGCTGAGTACAGTTTTCTCGCACGAACAGCACGTTGTCATAGGGTCCTTGTTTGAGGGGCAGTTCGCGCCCAAGCGCCTCCAGCACCGGCGGAACGCCACCCGTCGGTGTGTCGACCGTTACCACCCATTCGCGCTCGAGGACGGCCGGGGCCATGTCACGATTGTCGAGTTGATGTGCCATTGTACCTTCTCCGTAGCCATTTGATGTTCATCAGGCTAGGTTTCTGGGAGCCCGATCAGAAGTGACAATTTCGATTCCAGCTTTGCAGTTTCCAAATGTCTGAACTCTCCCGCCGATTGCCGCCGCTCAATTCACTTGTCAGTTTCGAGGCCGCACTCCGATTGGGGAGCTTCACCCGCGCCGCCGATGAGCTTGCACTTTCACAAGCCAGCATCAGTCGCCGCGTGCGCGAATTGGAAGAGGACCTCGGCGTGCCACTGTTCGAACGTCGGCGTTACGATGTCGTGCCGACAGAAGAGGGGGAGAGGCTCGGCGCGACGGTGCGCGTAGCTCTACAGGAGCTTGCCGACAGCACAGAGCGACTCAGAGCCCGCGGGGAAGGCAGGGAGCGACTCACGATCTTTTCCGACATGAGCTTGGGCAACGCACTCGTTGCCCCCTGCTTGGGCGAGTTTCAACGCATCAATCCGCAGCTCAAATTGCGGATCCTGTCATCTTACGAACCGATCGAGAGTATCCGCGAAGAATTCGATATCGGACTGCAGTGTGGAAACTGGGCCGAGGACCTATTCTCGATCGAGCCGATTGCCGACGACGTCATATTCCCAGTGTGCTCACCGGAATTCGCGGAGGCGCTGCCAAATCCTGCGACGCCGGTCGATATCGCCAACCGACCCCTGCTGCACTTGGCAGATGTCGGCCGCAAATGGCCTGATTGGCGCAGCTTCCTCGCCTTCTTTCGTCTCAAAGAACCGAAACCAATCGAGGGGCTGACATTTAACTCCTACCAGATTTGTCTCGATGTCGCCGAACAGGGCGACGGTATTGCATTGGGTTGGGGGCACACTGTGAAGGACCGATTGGTTTCTGGCCGACTGATGCGCATCGAAGGATTGACAATGCCAGTCGCGAACGCCGTCAACGTCTATCGCAGAAAGGGGGCAAAACCGAACCGCACCGCAAAACAGTTCGTTGCGCTGCTTCGCTCGAAGATTGGAACTGCCGAGTAGTGCGGTTCGTCGGCCGTCGGTCACACGCCCATCGGCAGAAACCGGAGGACATCGACTGCTGACTCTCCAATTGCTGTTTCGGCGCTGCTTCTGCTGACCGGCATAAACGCGACCAACGAACACCAATACGTGATGACAGTGCCCATGTTGGCAGCATCGGCCGAGCTCAACCAATATGATGCGACCCGCAACAATCACGTCGGACCTTCGCGGTTATGAACCTGATGAACGCCAACAGCGCGCAAATACCAAAGGCGGCCAGTCCCCCACCAGCTCAAGTTAGGCCGCCAGGATGTGCACCGTAACGGGAAATGGTGGTTCGCCTCACACTGCAAACGCCGGTCGTCTTCGTAAGGCGCCGCGACCTTCGTTTGATTAGATGACAGGGACGGATATAGTTTTGACCCAATAGACAACCTCTAGGGTGGCGAACATGGCACTTTGCGGCGAAGGCGCTGTCTGCATCTGGAATGACATCACGGCCGAGGGTCTGGCTGAATTCTATGCCTGGCACAATGAAGAACACATGCCCGAGCGTGTCGGCATTCCGGGCTTTCGCAGAGGTCGGCGCTATTTTGCTGCCGATGCCGCAACCTCCCCTCGGTTTTTCACTCTCTACGAAACCGCAACTCCCGAAGTGATTACGGGACAGGATTATCTCGGCCGGCTGAACGCGCCGACCCCGTGGACCAAGCAAGCGACTCAGACTTTCCGTAACACGTTTAGGGCACTCACTCGCGTCAAGGCCAGTCTGGGACCTGGTTGCGGGGGTGCCCTCGCAACCCTTCGCATGACACTTTCGGACGACCAACGCGGCGCGTTCGAACATAGGGTTTCGGACGACATCCTGCCCGGTCTTGCGCGCCTGCCGATGATCACCGGTGCGCACCTGTGCATGACTGATATGCAAGCCAGCGCGGGGCGAACAGCGGAAACGCGCGGTCGCGCGGACATTATGGAGCCTCCCAACACATCCATCCTGTTCGAAGGCTGCAACGTAGACTCCGTCAGGGATTGCGCAGCGACATTTGTTGCGAGCGATGCTTTGCCGGTCGACCAAAATTTCGAGCTCGGACTTTACGTGCTGGAATACACGCGACTGAAAACAGCAGCTTCGCCCGGTTGAACGTGTCACTGCGAATGACCCGGAACGGCTGAGCGAAAGAGTACTCATCCGATGCCCGGAACGCGGCAGTGCGACGGTCAACGAAACAAGTCAACGGGACGGATGTGTTTTGGGAGAACGGCGGGTGAACCGATCGTGAGGTCGTGTGCGCCTGTTCACGTCTCCAATCACTTCGACAAGGCCGGAGAGGATTTGCCGAGGCTACGATGGTAAGGATCGCCATACTTGAGGCCAGCCACTGGCACGTTCCGCTCTATCTTGACGGGTTTTCCGCACCTGACATTGATGTCGTAGCCGTGTCCGATTTGACGGAGAACGCTGGTCGCGCATTGGCCAGTCGATATGGAGCGAAGTTTTATCGCACGGTCGACGAGCTCCTTGACAAGGAATGTATCGATTTCGCTTTTGCGTTCGGTCGACATCGTGATCTGCCCCGCATCGCAAACAGACTGGTCGAGGCGCGTACACCTTTCTCGATCGAGAAACCCTGCGGCTTGAGCGTACCGGACGTTGCGGGTCTCCTTGCGTCTGCACAGGCGATCGGTCTCTATGTGGCCGTCCCCTATATTTACCGTGTCAGCGAGCTGTGTCGCATTATTGGGGAGCTGGAAGGCGGATTGCCATCGAATTTCACGCACCTTTCATTTCGTTTCATCGCCGGCGCACCACGACGTTACGAGGCCTGGGATTGCGCATGGATGCTGGATCCTGCGGAGTCCGGCGGCGGTGCGTTGATCAATGTCGGCGGACATTTCCTGGATCTCTTCTTGCTACTTACCGGCAAGCCAGTGACGCGCGTTTCGGCCGTCATGAGTGCAGCGACGCACGGCACAAGCGTTGAGGATTTCGCTGCCGTAACGCTGCAAACGGGTGACGGTGTCGTGGGTGTCGTCGAAGCCGGTTATACATATCCGGGTGCCCCGGGGGAGCAGCGTGAGTTCAGTTTCACAGCGCGTTCAAAGACGCACTATCTCAGATCGTGTGACCAAGGCCTCGCCATTCGCGAAGTGGCGGGCGACTCGGGCGACGCTCGGACGATCAACTTCGAGCGAGAGACGGATCTCTACTATCCGATATTTGCTCGACGCGTGTTGACGGAATGGCGGCAGGGTCAAGCACCGAGCATTGGATTGCGCGAGGCGCTCGAGGTCATGAAGATCCTTGCGGCTGCCTACGAGTCTGCGCGTCAAGGCGGAGCGCCCGTAGCAATCACTTGAGGGCGGCGTAGGCGCCGTGCTGCAAAGATCCGTTCCGATCAGATTGCCCATCCGCCATTCATTGTCGGTCACATCAGGTTTCAGATGTCCGATCTTTTTTTGGGTAACAGCTGTACATCGTGACAGAACGACACGTATGATGTGACATGATGCCGTAGTGTCTTACCATTCGAACACATCGCGTTGCGCGTGTCGCAAGGGAAGTCGGATCAGCGCTAGCAGACTAATGGATTGTTCTGCCTATCGGAAATTCGATGAGCTGCAAGTGTCGATAAGAAAGGATGAGCCGACTGCTGATTGTGAGCGGTCCTGTTGGGCGCGAAGCACAATTCAACGGAGGCGCCCCTCCGGCAACAATAATCACGAAAACTGGAAACCCATAATGGGAGGAAGGAAAACACGATGCATACTGTGAATTTGAAATCGACGGCGCTCGTATTGAGTGCAGCTGTCGCTTTCGCGGCGGCACCTCAGACGGCCAATGCGCAGAACTGGAGTATGGCAACTCCATGGGGTGGTGGACCGCTTCTCGAGTACAATGCGAAGGGCATCGCCAAAGACATCGAATTCTTGTCGAACAACAAGATCAAGGTCGAGGTCTTTCCGGGTGGGACCCTCGGCAAGGCGCTGAAAGTGACAGAGAGTGTCAAGAAGGGCGTCGCCCAGATTGGCCATAACTGGGCTGGATACGATTGGGGAATAGACCGAACCGGTGTGTTGTTCGGAGCTTTCGCCGGTACGATGTCACATGAAAAGATGGTTCATTGGCTGTTCCGCGGCGGCGGAGCGGACTTGTGGATGAAGTGGCGGCTGGAGAAGTTCAATGTGGCTGCCTTTCCGTGCGGCTCGCAGCCGGCCGAAGTCTTTTTGCACACCCATAAAAAGGTTGCGTCTATCGCCGACTACAAGGGCATGAAAGTGAGAACCTCAGGGGCCTGGGCCGAGATCGCTCAGACGCTTGGCGCGTCGACCGTGATCCTGCCTGGTTCGGAAGTCTATCCGGCGCTGGAGCGCAAGGTGGTGGATGGCATTGAATGGGGCACACCTTTCATGAATGTGTCAGCCGGCTACGAAAAAATCGCCAAGTACATCGTTGTACCTGGTATTCACCAGCCGTCAGCTTTCCATGAGTGCCTGGTCAACAAGAAGGTTTGGGATGGACTTTCAGATCGCGAAAAGCAGCTTCTGAGATATGCCGGTGAGCGCATGGTATTCAACTTCTGGATGGAAGTCGGGCACAAAGATGCGCCGGCATTCAAGAAGTTCAAGGATGCCGGAAATGAAATCGTAGATCTGGATGCCGGCTTCAAGTCGAAAGCCAAGGAGGCCATTGCAGATTGGGCCGCCAAGCAGGGCGAAAACAACGAGTGGTTTGCCAGAGTCTGGAAACATCAGCAGGCGTATGCTGCGACTTGGTCCGAATCTAATCGTTACCGCAACACAGAATAGCGGTAGCGAGTAAGTCAGCAGCCATCGGCGTGAGCGATTTGTGCGCCGATGGCAACCACTGCTCGCAAAGTCAAGTCCAACCGCTCGACCGTCCGTCACCTTCAAGCATCGGAAACACAGTGATCGAACGCCTCATCAAGGGCATCGAAGCTCTCTCTATGTTCGTTGGATACATCGGGGCGTGGGTCATCGCGCCCCTTGTCTTGTCCATGGTCTACGAGGTTCTTGCCCGCCACCTGTTTAACGCGCCGACGTTCTGGGCCTACGAAGTCGGCTACATGTTTGCCGGCACATGCTATCTCTTCGGGATGGCTTACTGCATGAAGCAGAGGGGGCACGTCCGAGTCGATTTCATCTACGGTCAGATCGGGACGAGAATGCGCGCGCTCGTCGACGTCATCGGCTATCTGGCCCTGCTGCTGCCCGGATTGCTCTGGCTGACCTACGGTCTCTATGGATACGCGCTGGAAGCCTACATCTCGCAGGAAGTGTCAGGCGAGTCTGCCTGGAATCCCGTCATATGGCCGTTCCGAACCGTTTGGGTAATTGCCTTCATCGTTCTCGTTCTTCAGACAATCGCTGAACTCCTGAAGTCGCTCCTGATCCTCTTCGGGCTGGCCGAAGAGGAAGCCATAGAGCATCACGGAGCCGAAATATGACGATCGAAGTCGGCCTGTTGATGTTTCCGGCCTTGATGATTGCGATCTTCATGGGCTTCCCTGTCGCGTTCTCGTTAATGGGAATCGCGGTCATTTTTGGTTACTACCGGTTCGGCGATGCCCTGGTCTACCAGCTGATAGCGAAGGTCGACGACGTCGCGTCCTATTACGTCCTCGCGGCCGTTCCTCTCTTCGTATTCATGGGCGTGATGCTGGAGCGGTCAGGCATTGCAGAGAGACTTTTCGAAGCCATTCATTTATGGACGCGTCGTTTGCCGGGCGGTCTCGCCGTCGGAACAGTGCTGTTGTGCGTCGTCTTCGCAGCGGCGAGTGGCGTCGTCGGTGCAACAGAGTCGGTCGTCGGCTTGCTCGCGATCCCGATCATGCTGCGCTACGCCTACAACAAGGCTCTCATCTCCGGGACAATCTGCGCCGGTGGGTCCTTAGGTACGATCATTCCGCCGTCGGTCGTCGTCGTGATCCTGGCACCCGTCGCTGACGTCTCGGTCGGCGATCTGTTTGTCGGCATGTTCATTCCCGGCCTGTTGCTGGCACTGTCGTATGTTCTCTATATAATCGCGCGCTGTATCATCTTCCCGGAAGACGGCCCGCGCCTGCCCCCAGATCCCAGTGATCCGTCGCTCGTCGAGAAACTCACGATCACCGCAACGGCAATGGTGCTGCCGCTCTGTCTGATCTTCGCCGTGCTTGGTACGATTGTTCTCGGTTGGGCGACACCGACCGAGGCCGCCGCCATGGGCGCCATCGGCACCGTCATCCTAACGCTCGTCTACGGACGCTTTAACTTCGTTACGTTGCACGAAGCGTTCATGAAGACGCTGCAGGTCACAGCAATGATCCTGACGATTCTGCTTGGCGGAACGATGTTCGCGGGCGTGTTTGTCGCTCTCGGAGGGATCAGCGCGGTCGAAGGCCTCACCACGGCTGCCAACCTCACCGCGACCCAGACAATCTTCATCCTATTGGCACTGGCATTTGTGGCCGGCTTCGTGCTTGATCTGATTTCGATCGTCCTCATCATCATACCGGTCGCCATCGCAATCTTGCGGAAGATGGGCGTTGATGACGTCTGGTTCTGCATCATGTTCCTCATCGTGATCCAAACCAGCTATCTGACGCCACCCATGGCACCGGCAATCTTTTATCTCCGCGGCATTAGCCCCCCGGAGATCAGGCTGACCGATATGTATCGCGGTGTGGTGCCGTTCATTATGTTGGAGCTTGTCATTCTGGCGCTTGTCTATTTCTTCCCGGCGCTTGCACTCTGGCTGCCTTCCGTCGTCTTCGGGTCGTAAGGCAGGCGAAGTCGACGGTTATTGACGCTGGCTGGACAGTCAGGGATGATACGCAATTTCGTGACGGTCATTTCTTAGCGCAGACATAACGCACGTCTGAACCTCCCCAAACCTTAAGCTTCGTTTTCGCCAACTCGCCAGCTGCCTCACATGTCTCTTTTGACCCAAACTCGGCATTGGTCACTGTCTGACCATAGTAGTTGGAAGAGAGCACCAAAATCAGAACATACTTCATCATCGACGACCCTGATCGCGTTGACAGTTGTGTGGTGTTTGCTACTGGCAGTTCTTGTTCTCGCCATGGCTGAAAGACCCTGATCAGCCCATTAGGTCATCAGCGAGAGGCGGCGGGTTGACAGCGCGACGCTCTGCAACAAAAAGCAAAGGATCTCAATCGATTGAAAAATTTGCAGGTCTCAGCCAGCCATCAACGGTGCCGCAACCGGGACTGCTTGGTTTGCCGATTTCTGGCCAACTCTTGTCTACTCGAGATATGCCTTCAGTGGTTCCCAGTACATTTTTGACCAACCGCCCTCAAGATGGTCTCGTGAGCCATCTGGATATCCTGAGTGCTCCAGGTTGACTGTCGTAGCCCCACCTGCTTCGCGGATTTCGAACTTCGCAATTGAGTAACGACCTTCTGGCCAAGCCCCAACGCGCCAAGCCTGAACAATTCGCGCATTTGGCAGGAGCTCAATCTGCCGACCAACGACCTTGCCGCCAAAACAGGAAAACGCTCCACCCTCGTCTCCGGCTATGTCGGCCGGAGCTCCTGTCGCTTCGCTAAACTCTCTTGCAGATGTTAAGGCGCGATAGGCGTTCTCGGCGGTGGTCTTGATCGTGACCGATTGATTGATCGTCATGACGTTCACTCCACTGGTGCGCAGACTTGCATTATTAAACCATACGGTTTAACATAATCTTCGTTATGTCAAGTGCAACAACGCGGCTGTCGGTCCAGGAAGAAAAGCTCGATCTCATTTTTCGCGCCTTGGGTGATCGAACACGCCGCGAGCTGCTGTCCCGGCTCGCCAACGGATCGTCGATGGTGACTGAGCTTGCGAAGCATTTTGATATGTCGCTGCCGGCTGTCGGGAAGCATCTCAGAGTGCTCGAAAGAGCGGGCCTGATACAACGGACGATCAGCGGGCGTGTGCATCACTGCTCGCTCAATGCATTGCCGCTCAAGGATGCAGAACAGTGGCTGGGCCACTATCAACAGTTTTGGGACGAGTCTCTGGACGGGCTCATCACGTATGTCCGGGCTGAGACGGATAAGGAATAATCTCAGGGCAAGGAAAGGATATGAGCAGCAATGATCGAAACAAGAATACGGTACAACTTCGCATAAGGAGGACTATTCCAGCGTCGCCGGAACGCGTCTTCGCGGCCTGGACCGATCCTGATGCCCTGAAGAAATGGTGGGGCCCCAAAGGGGTCCGTTGTTTGTCGGCTGCCATCGATCTACGGGTGGGCGGTAACTATAAAATAGAAAACGAGCTTTCAGATGGAACGGTGTTGTGGATTGTTGGCGAATTTGAAGTTGTAGAGCCCCCGCGCTTGTTGGTTTATACTTGGTCTGTCGGCTCGAAATCGTCGGATCCGGAACGGGTTACCGTGAGATTCGAAAAGCATCAGCAGGGAACGGAAATTGTTCTATTGCATGAATTGATTCCGTCGGACGAACTACGCGATCAGCATCAGAATGGCTGGTATGGCTGCTTGGATGGACTCGCGGAATTCCTTAGCGAATGTTGATCCGATAAACTCGTGACTGCGAGATATGCTGTCTCTAGCTCATCGAAACACCCCTGGATGGGCTACGGTGACGAATAGAATAGTGCGCCATCCGGACAATGTGACTGCAATACTGTATTTTGCGGCGCTCTATCGCGCACCGGCGAGGACGAACGGTGCCCAGTATGCGGGATGGGCCAAGTGCGGCTGACCACCTTTCATGAGGGCAACCATGGATTGGCGCATAGCTTCGGCTTTGCTGATCCGCCGACTTCCACGCGCAAATTCAAATGCACCCGTGATCAACTTAACCGTCGCATCAGAGTCGACCGCCCAGTGCGACACCAACAATGAACGTGCACCCGCGTAAAAAAAGGCGCGCGCCAGACCTGACAGAGCTTCCCGACTACCTTCCTCCTCTCCGGCGGTGTTGCACGCCGATAGGATGACCCAATCCGCATTGAGTTTGAGCTCGGCGATTTCCGATACCGACAGATAGCCATCGTCTTCAGATGTTGCGTTCTTCGGCGGCGTCAGGATTAGACCTGGTTCCATACCTGGCGCAAGTTCGCCAGCCAGCGCACCGTGCGTTGCAAAATGCACAATGCCGTAGCGACTGAGTTCATCTCGGCGATTGAGCCTACCGATCTCGCGTTCCGTCGCGTCGCGGCCCAGCAAGATCTTGCTGTGCGTCCGGTCGAAGAGACCGCCGACCTGACAGACCTCATCGGCTGTCTCCGGCAGGGGTGATTGAGCGCGAAGCAGCGCAACATCCGCAATTCCGCTTCGACCGGCATGCAGCTTCGTCAGTCTCACCGTGCGCTGGCTGGCATGCACTTTAGAATTGCCTGCGGTTGAACAGTTTAACGCTTGTTGGGCGCGCCGTGCACGCTCAGCATCTGACGATCTTGTAGCGGGGTCGCCATCGAGCAGTGGATTTGCAACGCCAAGAAAGGACGTGGCCGGTGATGATTTGCGTAATGTTCTGCGCAAGGCCTCGAGTGAACCGACTGCGGGCAAGACGGTGATCGCCTGTTTGAGTGCGAGCCAGGACGCTGCTTGATACGCTGTCGCGTTGTAGCCGGTTATCGATGGCGGCCTCGTCACGAGCGCCTGAAACGGCAGCTTGCTCAGTGCACCGCTACTCACCACCATCAGTTCTCGACCAGCCATTTGGTCTTGGAATGGTTCAAACAGTAATGCGTACAGTTTGTATGCGCGCTCCAGATCGAAAGGCAAAAGCGCGTTCCCCGGCGCGAGCCCTGTTTTTGTTAGATCAATACAATTCAGTGCCGATTCACCGACCCACTGCGTGGCGTCGAGCCCGCATCGGAGTGCGGCCACTTCGCGCTCCAGATCGCGAGCCGAAATGTCGATCTTTCGCCATGTAACGTCGGTTCTGGTGACAAGCCAAACGAAGCTGCCTCCTCGTGTTGGCGCAATGAAATAGAGCGCCTCATCCGGCCCCAGCAATTGTTGCGTCGAAGCCAGTGATAGGGGGCGAGGTTGGGTCAGTGCTGCGTATTCAGGAAAAT
>JBPCWB010000062.1:0-4810 GCA_051009955.1 Hyphomicrobiaceae bacterium
CAATATGAACAACTGGCGGCAGATACGTCTGCTGATCAATTGCTGCGCGACTTCGGCAAACTGCAGATTGCCGCGTTGAAACTGGACACCGCCTCCTGGACCGAGACACAGAATCGCCTCAACGATCTTGTCAAGGAAGAGAGCGATTGGAAATATGCTGCCCGCGAGCTGCTCGGATTGGCCGCATTCAAAGCTGGCAAATATGAGGATGCGCGCAAAGCCTTTACGGAACTGATGGCAGCTTCCGATACTCCGGCGACGATTCGTCGTCGCGCTCAGATCGTCATGGCGCTCGTTACGCGTGAAAGTGCCCGTTCAAGCCCTAGTACGAAGGCACAGGACAAGAAACCGGCAGCAAAAGATGAGAAGCAAGAGCCTGGCAAAGCGAAAAGCAACTAGATCCGACGGATCGGGATGGTGTCTGGTTGTGACCAGACGCATTGGCGTCGTTGCGCTCACCGGTGCCCTTTTGGCTGGTTGTTCCGGTGGCCCCCAGCTTCCCAAACTCGGTTCGCTCAATCCGTTCGGCGAGAAAGCGCCGCCGCCCTTGGAGGGCAAGCGGATCCCGGTGGTCCAGAAGAAAAATGGTGTCGGCTCCGATCTGGCAACGGGTTCGGTACCAATCTCGCTTCCTGCAGCCATCCAGAACGTGGCATGGACGCAGCCGGGCGGCACCGCCAATAATGCGCCAGGCCACCTGTATCTGTCGGGTGCGATACGGCGCGCGTGGTCCGCCAGCATCGGCACCGGATCGTCATCTTACGGACGTCTGACAGCTAGTCCTGTCGTTGCAGACGGACGGGTTTTCACACTCGATGCAGCGGCGAAGGTGAGTTCGTTCTCAGCGGCTGGAGGGAAGCGCGCCTGGCGGGTCGATCTTACGCCAGAGAAAGAGTCCTCACGTGAAGGCTATGGCGGCGGACTTGCGGTCGACTCCGGCCGGCTCTACGCAGCGACGGGCTTCGGTCGCGTCAGCGCGCTCAATCCCGCATCCGGCAAGACACTGTGGGAGAAAAAGCTCGGCATCCCAATTCGTACCTCGCCGACGGCGGCCCAGAACAAGGTCTTCATTCTGACCACCTCTGGCAAATTTTTCTGCCTCAATGGGGATGACGGAGAGATCCTGTGGGAATACCGGGGCTTGGCGCAGACCACCCAAATCAGCTCGAACCCCAGCCCGGCCGTGGACGGTGACGTCGTTGCCGTTCCCTACCCGAATGGCGATGTCGTCGCTATTCAGATTTCAACCGGCACGCCGCTTTGGAGCGACAGTCTGGCGCGTAGCCGATCCGCATCGTCGTTTGCGTCGATGAGTGACGCGGCGCGTCCAGCAATGTCCAATGGAGTGGTGTTTGCCGTTGGCCATTCGGGCCGCATGATTGCCACCGCACAGGCGACCGGTGAACGTCTCTGGTCAGCCAGTGTTCCCGGTTCCCAAACGCCATGGGTTGCCGGCAAGAGCGTGTTCGTCGTCGATACGTCGGGCAAGTTGATGGCGATGAGCCGCGACGCCGGCCAAGTGAGCTGGGTTGCGAACTTGCCGGATTCCAGAACCTGGTCCGGGCCAACGCTGGCCGGAGGCACGCTGTGGTTGGCTTCGAACAAGGGCAGCTTAGTGGGCGTTGATGCAGTAACCGGCCGCGTGACGCAGAAGCTGTCGGCCGGGACTCCTGTCTACATCGCCCCGGTCGTCGCCGGCGGCATGCTGTTTGTATTGACAGACAAGGCCCAGCTTGTCGCCTTCCGGTGAGTTCCGTTGACACTGCGTCCGGTCGTGGTTGATCTTTCGCTGAACCAGCTATCGGACCCAGGATGCCAGATACACCAACGATTGCTATTGTCGGTCGTCCCAACGTCGGCAAGTCGACGCTGTTTAACCGCCTGACGGGCCGGCGTGTCGCTCTTGTCTCCGATATGCCCGGACTGACGCGCGACCGGCGAGAGGCGGACTGTGAAATCGGTGGCCATGGTATCGTGCTGGTCGATACTGCCGGCCTCGAAGAAGCGGCCTCCGGATCAATCCCCTCGCGGATGCGGGAGCAAAGCGAACTCGCTATCGAAATGTCGGACCTGGTGGTCTTCGTGATTGATGCCCGCGAGGGCATCACACCGGCCGACAAGCAATTTGCGAGCATCGTCCGCCGGGCCGGACGCCCTGCCGTTCTCGTGGCCAACAAATGCGAAGGGCGCCAGGGTCTGGATGGCTTTTACGAAGCATTCGAACTCGGCATCGGCGAGCCGGTTGCGATCTCGGCGGAACATGGCGAGGGGATCGGCGAGCTCGAAGCGGATATCCTGAACGCGCTTGGGCTCAAACCGGTCCTGAAAAAGCGCCGACGTCGCGGCGAAGACGAACCAGAAGAAGCAAGCGATGTGCAGATTGTGTCGCGTCCGACGCGGATTGCCATTGTCGGTCGCCCCAATGCCGGCAAGTCCACGCTTGTCAATGCCCTGCTCGGCGAAGAGCGTATGATCACGGGACCGGAACCCGGCCTGACGCGCGACTCGATCGCCTCAGACTTCGAATGGCAGGGGCAGCGACTTCGCCTCTTCGACACGGCCGGGTTGCGGCGCAAATCCCGAGTCCAGGAACGAGCCGAAAAGCTGTCGACCAGTGATGCCGTACGCGCCATTCGCTTTGCCGAAGTCGTCGTCTTGCTGACCGAAGCGACCAGTCCACTCGAGCATCAGGATCTGACCATCGGCGAAATGGTCGTCAAGGAAGGGCGAGCCCTGGTCGTTGCCGTCAACAAGTGGGATATGGTCGATGAAAAGCAGCGGGTGTCTAAGGAGATCCGCGAAACCGTTGAAGAGAAGCTCGCGCAAGTACCTGGAGTCCCGGTCGTGCAAATCTCGGCTCTCGCCGAACGTGGGCTCGATAAGCTCATGACTGTGACGCTTAAGGCGCGCGAGACGTGGAACCGCCGTGTTTCGACACCCGATCTCAATCGTTGGTTGAGGGAAGCTGTGACCCGGCACCCACCACCTGCGCACCGCGGGCGCCGGATCAAAATTCGTTACATCACCCAACCCTCGACACGCCCGCCGACGTTTATCGCCTTCACCTCGCACCCAAAAGGACTACCGCAATCCTATCTGCGTTACCTGCTCAACAGCCTGCGACGGGCGTTCGATCTCCCTGGCACGCCGATCCGGCTTTTGCTAAGAAAGGGCGACAACCCTTACGCTAACGGCTAGCACGCTAACCATTGCGGCAGTTTGCCGTTGCTTCAAGGCTTTTCAACGCCGCATTGCTTTGCTATCGCCCCGGTCGTTGTAACGTAAAGGGAAGTAGCTTGACGCGTACCATCAGCAGATCTGCACGATCGAAGGGCACCCTGCGCATCAGTCGAACATTGATCGCTGCGGCCGTGACCGTATTTTCCGCAACGACGCTCCTGACCTGGCTGTCCCCGGCGGAAGCCATTCCCCGCGCCGTGCGGCGCGCCTGCAAATATGACTACAAGAAGTTGTGCGGACAGTATCGCATGGGCTCCTCCAAGGCGAACTCCTGTATGCGGTCATCCGTCGGTGGCATCACACCGCGCTGCTATGACAAACTCGTCCAATATGGCTACGGTGGGAAGCGTGCCAAAAAACGACGCCGAAGGCGGCGGCGGTAGGCGGCCGTCTCAGTTCGCGTTATTGTCCGGAGTCATGCTGCTAGCCGACAGGTGCGCCGGAAACCGCCGTGACAGAAGTATTATTCTATCATCTCGAACATCAGCCCCTGGAGCGAGTGCTGCCAAGCTTGCTTGAGAAGACGCTTGACCGCGGCTGGCGCGCTATCATCCAGTCCGGTTCGCAGGAACGTCTCGAAGCACTCGATATGCTGCTTTGGACATACCGTGACGATAGCTTCTTGCCGCATGGTGCGGCGAAGGATGGAGCCGGGGAACAGCAGCCGATCTTTCTGACGACGGCCGATGATAACCCCAATGCCGCAACCGTTCGCTTCTTTGTCGATGGTGCCGAGAGCAACGATCTCGCGCCATATCAGCGCGTCGTTTATTTGTTTGATGGCCGCGATCCAAGCGCCGTGGAAACTGCGCGCCGGTCTTGGAAATCCGCCCGCGACGACGGCCATGACGTGACCTACTGGCAACAAAGCCCAGGCGGCAAGTGGGAGCGGAAAGCGTAGGCGCAGACGTTTCGTCCCCGGCGCAACTCTTCCTGCATCCATGTTATCGTGCGTCAGCCATAGAGTGAGGGATTGCGCCATGGATACGGACAAGCCGAACGCCTACGCGGGATATCGGGTCATCGACTTTTCAACGACAATCGCCGGCCCGCACTGTTCGCGCCTGCTGGCGGACCTCGGCGCTGAAGTCATCAAAGTCGAGCAGCCTGGCGGTGAAATGATGCGGATGCGGCCGCCGCTCAGGAACGGCGCAAGTGGTATGTACGGTCAACTCAATGCCGGCAAGAAGAGTGTCGTGCTAGATCTAAAATCGAGATCTGGTGTGGCTGCCGTCAGAAAACTGATCGCCACCGCCGATATTCTTGTTGAGAATTTCCGTCCTGGCATCATGCAGCGGTTCGGCCTGGACTATGCCACCCTCGCGCGCGAGCAGCCGAGCCTCATATACTGCTCGATATCGGGTTACGGGCAAACCGGCCCATCCGCCGACCAGCCCGCTTATGCGCCGGTGATTCATGCGACATCCGGGTTCGATCTGGCCCACACGGCCTACCAGCCGGATCGTGAGCGGCCGGACTATTGCGGAATCTTCATCGCGGACGTGCTTGCCGGAACCTACGCATTCGGTGCCATCGCAACAGCGCTCGAACAGCGCCATCGCACCGGCCA
>JBPCWB010000063.1:0-7872 GCA_051009955.1 Hyphomicrobiaceae bacterium
CCGTTCGTAACATCTCCACCTGGCAGTCAAGCGGCCAGAAGGTAATGGTGCTCGATGTGGACCCCAATGTCGAATGCCGTCTGAACCTCACACGGATAGCGCGCTGGACCCGCGGTGCAAATCGTTCGCTTGGGGCCGACGGCCTATGCGTGTCCGCACAAGGCCTCAAGATGACCTATGACGATCTGCTGGCTCAAACGATCGCATTTGCAGAACGTTTTCGCGACTCCGCACCCGCGTATCCAGAGCGTTCCAATCTGCAAGGCGAGTCATGAGGTGGCGAGCAGTGTGCGGGCTGCCAAACAGGATCGCACCACATTCAATTGCGGACGAAATTTGGGGCCACGCCGAGAAGGGAAATTGGGCAAGAGGCGGAAGTCATGCAACTACTGAGGCATCGTAGACGCGAATGTGAAAGCCTTTGCGTCAGTTCTCCAAGAGCCTGCGTCGTTCAATGTGACGCCTCAAGCTTCCAGGTAAGCAATAAGATCCTCCCGGCAAAAGCGATCGCGGATACGTCGGCGCCTATAGTTCTCAACGTTTTCGAAATCGAATGGCTCTCCTATCTCGTAGAATTCCAATCGTGGTAAATCTCGAAAGACTCGAACAAAGCGGTGTCGCTCACCTCTTTCAAAACAATCAAACTCATTGATCGGGCACTCAGTCATCGAAGATCCTAGCGGTACTCGCGCACCCTATGACGCGGGACGAGCTGTTGCTGGCTCAGACGATCCATGTGTCGCATTCGACAGTGAATTTGACTAGCGTCACGATGCTTTATGAAGGTTCGCCAGGTACTTCGAGGGCTGCGTGTTCGGTTGGATCGAAACTGAGGGACACATTTGCCGATACTTAAGAATAGCACGCAACGGCACGGCCAACCGCGACTAGCACATAAGATCGCGACTGGCGCATTCGCCACTTTGGCATTGGGCTCACTAGTGGTAGCAGTCGGGCTTTCTGGCTGGCTTTATTTCGGCTTTGCTGAGGGTGATCGTGAAATGGCGATTCCGGTGGAAGATCCATCCGAAGGATTGCGCAAGACGCCTTCTCGGGAAAGCGAGGCGCTGTGGCGAGCAAATGGAGAAGCAAGCAGGCTTGCGCGGTTGCTCGAAGAAAAGCGCAAAGAGTTGGAGCAACAGCAGTCAGACATCACCCAGATCAAAACAATACTCGCGGCGGAAAAGAAAAAGAGACAGTTGGCTGAGGCGAAGACGGTGATGCCTTCTCAGACCAAATCAACCGCCCTTGAGACTGCGGCTTTGACGGCAGAAAAGCTCAAAAGTGCCAATCAACTCGTTCGTGCTCTACAGGATAAACTGAACCAAGCCTCGAACTCGGTCCAGACGGTGCGCCGCAAGAATGTGGAGCTCGAAAAGGCGCTCGTTGATATGCGGAACAAGTTCGAAACGAGCGTCGGTAAAACTTCGAGAAAGCCTCCATTTGCTTCACCAGCGTTTGCAGAGGTGACCGAACAGTTAAAGGACGAGCGAGCGAGCGCACGAACGGCTGAGGCCGCCCTCGCCGCGACGGCTGAGAAACTCGCAGAGATGCGTTCGGAGGCGAAGCGCCTTTCGCAAAAGGTGCAATGGCTGAAGGCCGAGCTCAATGAGAGCTATTCAAATACCAGAATGAAGTTCTCAGAATTACAGCTTCACGATGCCGAAGTGGCGGCCCTGTCGCACGCCAAATCGTCTTTGAAGCCGGTCCTCAAATCCACAAAAGGTCCGGATCGAAAACCCAAAACCATCGTCAAGCGCCGTCACATTGCCGCTTCAAATACCGCTTCATCTTTATCAACTAGGCCCAAAGGGCCCGAAAAGCGGCAGGCGAAAAACAAGCAAGAAGAACATGCGAATAGTTCGGCTCCGAAAGAGCTCGCCTCTGCCTGCGCGCGCAGAGGTTGGTTAACGACTCTCAAGATGGGTGGCTGGTCGAGATCTTCGAAGTTGGCGACTATCAGGCGGCTCTGCGCGCACGCGCCAAATTCGGCCGAGCCCGCAAAATGCTTTGATAAGCTGATGACCGGTCAAGTCAATTGGGGCGCCGGTAACAAATGGAGTACCGCGAATGCTCTGCGCTTGTGTAGCGGAACAATCAGCGCAAGCAGGACGATCGCCTGTTTCAGAAGCAGCCTCGCCAACATGGGCTGGCGCGACGCCATTTCAAAGTGCACGTAGGGTATCCGTTTTTGGTCAAGCTGGTGATGGTGTCCAAGGACGATTGTCGCGCAGCAGGGCGTTGGCCAAAACGATGAGTTTGCGCATGATCGCAGCTCTACACAGCGCTGTCATACAGGCCAAATATCAGGCACTCATCGCGGCGGTCTGACGATCCGGCAATGTGCCCGTCTCGTACAAGAGTGGGTGGCAAACATCTGGCTCGATCCGAGCAAATGCGGTACGCCCGCGCGGCGCAAGACTAAGGTAGTGCTACCCTGCCGGCGACCCGGTAATCTCAGGGCAGTGCAACTGTTACTTCGCCATTCCAAGTTTGAGTGCACGGTTCACTGTCTTGGGATTGAGGTCGATGACGCCATCAAACTCGCGGAGAAGACTGACATCTGACGCCTCGACGCGGTTCTTCCAATATCGGACAGGACGGCGGCGAGGAAAGCTTCGTTGATCGTGCAGGGCTCGAATTCCGCAATTGGGATATCTCGACCTGCGACGCGAAGCAGAGATAGCGGTCATGGGCGATCAGCGAGGCTCAGGCGGAGCAACGTCTTCTTCAGCCGGGAGCGGACATTGTTGGTTCAGCGCACTAGCTCACTGTTGACCCGAAGCTGAACAACTCAATCTGAGAACGGCACGCTGGAACCTGGGAGCAAAGCGGACACGATCAGTTCAAGCTGACGACTACGGCAGATGATCCAAGGTATTCCTGATGCTAAATTATCGCAGATACAATAAGGCAGCCCCACGATACTCGTACATAGTTGAAGAGCTTAGTAATCTACCTTCGCAATTGTAACTCTTGTATCATGCGAGGTCGTCAGTTGAGCGAGCCGCTTCCAGAAGTTGAAACCATCTACCTGGATGACCCCAGTGTCTCCGGTGCGGCTATTACTTCCAAAAGACGAGCGGAAACGTTGTTTGTCTATCCGTTTCGCGACGAGGGAATACGTGCCTCCTTTGTGATCAACCACCAAACCGTATTGTTCGTGACCCGTTCTGATCGCGGAACACTGTTGGCGAAGATCGACGTTGTGACTGGTGACGAGATCCAACGAGTATCTATTGGCTTGTCAGGCCGCTCATACCGGCTGACCAAAGACCGTCAAAACCTGCTCATCTTCGGTTATGGAATTACGAGCGTGGACGTCGTCACACTTGAACTGCGCCACAGATATGACTTCGCGATGTTTTCCGGGACGCGAGGCCGACTTGCCCGTAACGAGGAGTACTTTCAGCTCGACTCTCGTGTTCCTGACGATGACAAGCGCGTATTCCATTCCAAGGCACTCAAACAAGAGCATAGCTCCAGACTTCGGCACTCGCTCAATCCTGAGTCATTGCAATTCTACGAAACCGATGGAGGACGACTCGTCTTTCTCAATAATGTAGCCCGATACGAAATTGAAGGAACTTGCAATGAATGGCACCTCGTTGAGCTGGACCTGGAAGCCGGTACAATTGACCAATTGTCCTGCAAGCCGTTGCAATGGGAGGATTGGCGCCGCATTGTCTTGTTTGACGGGGACGCGAAAAGGCTCGTCCTAAGGGCCGATTCGGCAATACCAATTTCGGACGGCACGAGCCAAACTGAGATTGAGGAATTTGGCCATACACTTCCCAATATCCAGCAGCACCCAGATGTCGTTTCTGACGGCACTTGGCGGTATGGCGTTTCGCTTGAGGTCTGGAGTCTAAGGGACGGAGAGCTGCAGAAAGACAGTCCGATTCTAGCCCGGATGATGACCGCGGCTGAACTGATGACGGAAAGAGCCTCTCATCTTTCGATTGAAGAGCTCGATGAGATCCTTTACCTGGACGCCTTCAAAATCGCCAACAAAGGCGACGACAAACTTGCACAGCGCTTTGTTACTCGATGGGATGCATCGGGAGGTTGCGACCAGCGACTTGTGTCACCCTACAGCACTTCCCACGAGGGACTAGGCGCGACATCTTTGGCCATCGATCCTGCGGGGGATGCTTTCTGGCTCTGGTTCCACAACGATGACTGTCTAAGGCGTGTAGCGTTCGATGGGCGAATCGGACCACTGATCAAATTCGAACCTGAGCACGTTAGAAACAAAGGGTTGCCTACACTCGAATTTGATTCAAGCGGCGTCGTCACTGTGAAGCGGCCCGAGCTTGGGACCTATTGCGTTAAGCCGGACGAACTTGGCTCTGAAGAAGGCCCAATTGTACTGTCTCAACCAACCGAGCCCTATGTCGAACCAGTTTCGCATCGCGCAGCGTTTGTAAAGTTTATCGCTGCGCAGACCGTAACGCGGATCGTGCTTTCGACTTGGAGCAGAGACGAATGCGCCAAAGCTCTAGGTGAACAGACCGCACGAATTCGGCTTCACTTTGATAAATTGATCGTCGGAAGACGCAGCGGCCACATGAGGTTCGAATACCTGGTTTGCACCGAGACTGTTACAGAGCCTGACTTCTTCCAACGCATCGTCGACAATGAACTCGATCTATCCCTCGAGCTCCGAAAACTGCTCACAACATATCTGGATAAGATCGGCGAGGGAGGCGAAGGTCGCCAACCCTGGTATTCAAATGAAATTCCAGCCCTGGGGCCTGCGATGAGAGCTCTAGTGCTAATGGATGCCGGTTCGCTGGACATTCTAAGAACATATATGTCAAAGCGAGACGGTGAGCACGAAATCTATTGTTGGCAAGAAATCTTTCCCGACCTCATCGCACAGCATGGTTGGTGTGACGACACGATGTTCAGTTTTGGAATCTTCGCGACACTAAATGTCAATTGGGGTGGGCATTCGGGATTTGATCGTAATCGTTATGGGCTCTTGACAGCTGCTTCGAAAAGATATCCAGCATCGAAATTTGCTCGCATGATCCTGACGGAGATTGCGAAATTTGAAGCCCGACAACAGTGGAATGATCAGGATGACAGCTGGCTCCTCGAAGAGCTTTGTCAGTCGCTCAATCCTGAAGAGTCCTACCAGAAACAGTTGTTGGCCGAGCTTGCACCTCATCTCCCAATATGAGTGCACCCGTTCCGGGAAAACTGCAGTTTACCAAATGGACTTCGGAGCTGCTTGAACGTCTGTTAGTGGCCCGGAGGTTTTCAGCTCAACACGAGAGCAACACGTCAGCTATGTGGGGCATGTTCTGCTGTCTACTTCTCAACGAGGAGATGGAACAAGATGACCCTGGACAGAAGACGCCGATCTGAGCAGAGGATGCTCGAAGCTGAGGTAAAACTGGAAGTACTATGCTCATCAGCGACTTAGCTGCCGCTGACCCTGAGCGAACGAATTAGCACTTAGACGCAATTTGCTTCTACAGTCTGATTGACCGAAAGAAACGAGGCTGAGACAGACGTGCAATCTTCCGCAACATCGCGACAAGTCTTGGCAGGTCATCTATTGACGGCTGTTACCAAAGGCATGTGCAGTCTTGTCTATTCCAGTGAGGCCCATGACGGTTACGTCTTCATCGAAAGAGTACAGCCCAACGAGTACATCGAATGTCGACAACGTCGGGCTCGCAAAGGAGCATTGTGTGCGCATTTTTGCACAAGTGCATTAGAGCGGATTACCCGAAGCTTAGTTCTGTGGAAGATCGCGTGCGAGCACGCTCCCGAAATTTTTCGCCTGCCATTGATGCGGATGATGTGCCGAAGCATGTGGCTGAGCAGAAGGCAATGACCGAAGAGAGGTTTGCCGAGGCCATTGAAGCTTTCTTGAATTTTGAAGCTCAGCGCGGCTGGCCTGCAAACCACTTTACTCGTCATCTTGTTTGCGAGTTCATTGAGTCTGGTCTGATGGAAATTGAATGCGGATCGTTCAATTGGACACCAGAAATGCATCGGTATTTCGATCACGTGATTGCCGTGCCCTGGGACCCAAATGAACTATTCGAGCGGATCTGCGGCAGCTGGCCTGAATAAGCGCCTATGGCCAGGCTCTGAAGAGCGCCGATTGAACACATCACGTCTGCAATGTCGGGCATGTTCTGTCTTCACCGGTTCGCCTTGAAGACGAAACAAAAGGCAACGCAAAGGACCTAAATTCACCTGTACGTGCGACAGAAGTCTTGAATTATCTGATCTTGTTCAGCCTTTGACATATTTCCATATCTGACAATGTAGGCCACAAGTTTACGAGCGGTATTTGACAGCTCTTCTGGCTGGCTGCTTCCACCACGGGTTTCCTTCATCAATACTCGGCGTATTTTACCGGGATCATCATACGCAAGTAACTCGTTCAATTCGTGTTCCGCGAGGCTTGTACCATCTGATGATGTGTAGTGACGCGCAAGTAGCTCAAGAAGCCATGCGTCGAAGCTCTCTTTATGCCTGGTCATTCTTCTGTGGCTCACTTAACTAGTAAGTTGGATGAGTGCATACTGGTTGCTATTGGATGCCGTCATGGACCTTAATCTTGAATCCCCTGACAGCGGCGCAATTATCGATGTTGATACCGGATGGAAGCTGGTCCGTGCAGTCCTTGGATGGAAGCCAGGAAAACTCGCGCGTGCCGTTTTTGTCGACCATCCTTCTGGAGTTTATGCCGACGGTTTCCGTTGTACGTTCAATTACGCACTTGAAATATCTGAAGACGAAAGTTGCGCGCGTCTGATCATAGAACAGTCAGAATTGGACGAAGTGTACATGAGCTTCGTCAGGTATTGCGAATTGAAGTCACTTGACCATGAAAACGTGTCCTTAGCTTACGTCCGGGCCTTCGTACCCGCCGCCCTAAAGCAATACAAGAAAATGGACTTGCAGATGATCTGGGCGGACCAGCCAGCCCCACAACTCACCGTCCACCTGCGTTAGAGTGGCGAGGTTTTCGGCGGCAGCCCAACCGATCTCACATCACTCGGCTCGATGATCAGGCTCTCAACGTGGGTGGATAGTGACCGCAACTGGCCCTTCACGACACGTCAGTGTTGCGGCGCAATGGCAGCTCTCACCGACAGCGGACATTGTGGGTCGGTCTAGGCTCGCCTTGCCAATGACCGCTCCTGGGATCTTGCGTCGTTTTTTGCTTGGCGGACTAAGGCATCGCTGTTCTAGCGGCTCACTGACTTGTCGCCCCTACATTGGGTCTGTCAACACAGATTGGCTTCATGCCTCTATAGCCGTCTCCAATTCGGATCTCGCGAGGCCGGAGTTCGGCCTCACAACCGTTATCGTTGGCGAAGCTTCACTTCCCCGACCAGCGGCAGACTCTTTTTCAGAAGCTGTAAACGCTGAAAATATCCAGCTGATCCTGCTGCAAAAACCACTGGACTTCGTGGCGACAGCAAGCATTGCTGTCGGTGTGAATAGGGCGACGCCATGTAAGGGTCGCCAAAATTGAAACCTCGCGCAGCACGCGAGGCTTGAGGTGGTGGAACCGCTGCGATTGTGCAGCGCTCACACAGGAGACACCTCATGCTCACAAAACGTACCAAACAACGCAATCCACGCCCCACCCCGACCAACAAAACTCAGACGTGCCTCGGCCTTCTTGGTCGCAAGCGTGGCGCAACTCTTGCCGAATTGATGGCGGCGACCGGCTGGCAGGCGCATAGCGTTCGCGGCTTTCTGTTCGGCACCGTTAAGAAGAAATTTGGCCTGGGCGTTGCTTCTGCAAAGAACAATGCCGGCATCCGTCGCTACTGGGTCGTCAGCGATGGCAAGAACGCCTGATGACCGAGTCTGTCACAGAACAGATCAGCG
>JBPCWB010000064.1:0-4248 GCA_051009955.1 Hyphomicrobiaceae bacterium
CAAGAGCACAGGAACAACCAGACAGGAGGTTACGTCATGACGGGTCAGAATCCGGTCTTCATTCCCGGCCCAACGAATATTCCCGATCGCCTGCGGTATGCCATGAGCATCCAAACAACCGACCATCGCGCGCCGGACTTTGTTGGGCTGCTTGGGCCATTGCTGAAAGACCTGAAGAAGGTCTTCAAGACTCAAACCGGTCATATCATCACGTTTCCGTCGAGCGGTACGGGTGGTTGGGAAGCGGCCATTACGAACACTCTGTCACCTGGCGACAAAGTTCTCGTTGCACGTTTCGGGATGTTTTCCCACCGCTGGATCGATTTGTGTCAGCGGCACAATCTCAACGTCGAGGTGATCGAATGCGAATGGGGCACCGGTGCGCCGGCTGAGCGCTATGCGGAGCGCCTCGCGGCTGACACCGACCACGAGATCAAGGCCGTCCTTGTGACGCATAACGAAACGGCAACCGGTGTTCGCAGTGATATCGCGGCCGTGCGCCGGGCGATGGACGAAGCCAGCCATCCGGCCATGCTGTACGTCGACTGCGTCAGCTCGTTGGCATCGATGGATTTCCGTATGGATGAGTGGGGCGTCGACCTTGCGGTCTCAGGCTCGCAGAAAGGCTTCATGCTAGCCACCGGTATGGCCATCGTCGGGGTCAGTCAGAAGGCTCTGGATGCCAGCCAGTCGGCAAAATGCCCGCGCTGCTTCTTTGACTTCCGCGACATGACCGGTGCCAATGCCAAAGGTGGTTTCCCCTACACGCCACCGCTGCAAATCATGTACGGCCTTCGGGCCAGCCTGGACATGCTCTTCGAGGAAGGCCTCGATAATGTCTTTGCGCGTCACCGTCGGATCGCCGAAGGTGTCCGTGCAGCGGTCGCCGCGTGGGGCCTGGACCTGTGTGCACGCTCACCCGAGCTCTACTCGGACACGGTCAGCGCCGTGTTCGTGCCGCCCGGCAAGGACAGCGATATCCTGACCAACCATGCCTTTGACGCTTACGGCGTTTCATTCGGTGTTGGATTGGGTGAGATGGCGGGCAAGGCTTTCCGCATCGGGCACCTTGGTTCGCTGACCGATGTCATGGCGCTGTCCGGACTGGCGACATTGGAGATGGCGATGAAGGATCTCCATTACCCGATCGACCTTGGCAGCGGTGTTGCTGCGGCCCAGGACTATTACCGCCACACGTCGGCCACACGTCAGAAGCACGCGGCGTGATCGCCGCGATCCCACAGCCGAAGGTAGGATGATGATCATTCCAACTTATCAGGATGTCGAGGCCGCAGCGGCGAGGATTGAACCCCATGTTCACAAGACGCCGGTTCTCACATCCACATTCTTGAATCGAATGAGCGGCGCCAAGCTGTTCTTCAAATGCGAGAACTTCCAGAAGGCGGGGGCATTCAAAGTCCGCGGTGCATCCAATGCCGTATTCGGTCTCGACGACAGTCAAGCGAGTCGCGGCGTCGCCACTCACTCGTCCGGCAACCATGCGCTGTCGTTGTCCTACGCGGCTGGACGGCGCGGCATTCCATGCCATGTTGTCATGCCGCGCACAGCACCGCAGGCGAAGAAGGATGCCGTCATCGGCTACGGTGGCAAGATCACCGAATGCGAGCCTTCCACGTCGAGCCGCGAAGAGGTGTTCGCCGGCGTCCAGGCCGAAACGGGCGCCGACTTTGTCCATCCCTACAATGACCCAAGGGTGATTGCCGGTCAGGCAACATGTTCGCGCGAGCTGCTGCGGCAGGTCAGCGATCTCGATGCTGTTGTTGCACCCATCGGCGGTGGTGGCATGGTTTCGGGAACGTGTCTGACGTCGTCTAACATTGCGCCTCAAGTGGCAATCTACGCAGCCGAACCGGAACAAGCTGACGATGCCTACCGGTCGTTCAAGGCCGGACACATCATCGCCGACGATGCGCCGCAGACGGTCGCCGATGGCCTGAAAGTCCCGCTCAAGGAACTGACGTGGCATTTCGTTTCGCGGCATGTGACGGATATTTTGACCGCCGGCGAACAGGACATCATTGATGCCATGAAGATCACCTGGCAGCGGATGAAGATCGTCATGGAACCGTCGAGCGCTGTTCCGCTCGCGACGATCCTGAAAAACAAGAGCGTATTTGCCGGCAAACGCGTCGGCGTGATCATCACCGGCGGCAATGTCGACCTCGACAAGCTGCCCTGGCTGACTGGATGAGAGTGGAGGAGAACAACATGACCGCAAACCTGAAAGCCGCCGACTTCGAAGTGGGCTACGACATTCCCGCCGCCGTTGGCATGGATGAGGCTGATATCCAAACTCCTTGCCTTGTGCTCGATCTCGATGCGCTTGAGCGCAACATTGAGAAGATGGGTCGGTTGGCGAAGGCAATGGGTGTGCGCCACCGCGTGCATGGCAAGATGCACAAGTCCGTCGATGTCGCCTTGTTGCAGGCAAAGCTCGGTGGAGCCTGCGGCGTCTGCTGTCAAAAGGTCAGTGAGGCGGAAGCGTTCGTGCGCGGCGGGATCAAAGACGTCCTCGTCTCCAATCAGGTGCGAGACCCGGCCAAGATCGATCGTCTTGCGCGCATTCCCAAATTAGGGGCCCGCACGATTGTCTGCGTCGACGACATCGCCAACATTGCGGATCTTTCGGCGGCGGCGAGCCGGCATGAAACAACCCTCGAATGCCTGGTGGAAATCGATTGCGGGGCGGGTCGCTGCGGCGTGACCACGACTGAAGCCGTGCTCGACATCGCCCGGGCCATCGGTGCCGCGCCGGGTTTGACCTTCTCCGGCATTCAAGCCTACCAGGGCGCGATGCAGCACCTCGACAGTTATGAAGACCGCAAGGCAAAGATCGACGTTGCTGTTGCCCAGGTCAAAGACGCTGTCGATGCGCTCAAGGCCGAAGGTTGCGACTGTGACATCGTCGGCGGTGGCGGAACAGGTAGCTACTATTTTGAAGGCGGTTCCGGCGTCTACAATGAACTGCAATGTGGTTCCTACGCCTTCATGGATGCCGACTATGGCCGGATCCTCGACAAGGACGGCAAACGCATCGACCAGGGCGAGTGGGAGAACGCGCTGTTCATTCTCACCTCGATCATGAGTCACGCGAAGTCCGACAAGGCGATTTGTGATGCCGGGCTCAAAGCGCAATCGGTTGATAGCGGTCTCCCGGTTGTCTACGGCCGCAATGACGTCGAATACGTCAAATGCTCCGATGAGCATGGCGTCATCGCAGATCCCAAGGGTGTACTGAAGGTGAATGAAAAGCTGAAACTCGTGCCCGGACATTGTGACCCCACCTGCAACGTCCACGACTGGTATGTCGGTGTTCGCAACGGCAAGGTCGAGTGCATTTGGCCGGTCACGGCGCGCGGCTTGGCCTACTAGGATAGGGAGCGGACACATGCTGGTCGTCTCCGAGCAGGCCTGTCAGGAAACTGTCGGGCGTAGCGAAGCCTTTGCCGCCGTGGAGGCCGTCTTTGCGGCCATGGCGAAAGGCGATGCGTACAACTTCCCCGTGATCCGCGAGGCCATCGGACATGCCGATGCGCTTTACGGTTTCAAGTCGGGGTTTGACAAATCGGGCATGGTCCTCGGCGTAAAATCCGGGGGCTACTGGCCCGGCAATGCCGCGAAGGGTCTGTTCAACCATCAATCGACAGTTTTCCTGTTTGAGCCCGATACGGGACAATTGAAAGCCGTCGTTGGCGGCAACTACCTCACCGCAATCCGCACCGCGGCATCCAGCTCGGTGTCCATTGCCCACCTCGCCCGGCCCGATGCCAAGGTCCTCGGCTTGATCGGCGCCGGCCATCAAGCCGGATTCCAATTGCGCTCGGCCGCCGAACAGCGCGACTTCGAGAAGGTCGTCGCCTGGAACCTGCACCCTGACATGCTCCCCGGTCTCAAGGCTGTTGCCGATGAGATCGGCCTTGCCTTCGAGGCCGTCGAAAGGGAGCAGCTCGGCGCGGAAGCCGACGTGATCATCACCATCACCTCGGCCTTTGAGCCCTTGATGATGAAGGACTGGGTGAAGCCCGGCACGCACCTCGCCTGCATGGGCACCGACACCAAGGGCAAGCAGGAAGTCGATGCAGAACTGGTCGCGGCGGCCACTCTCTTTACCGACGAAATCGCGCAATCTGTAAGCCTCGGTGAAACGCAACACGCGATCGCCGCCGGGTTGATCACGGAAAGCGACATCACACCGATCGGCGACGTCATCAACGGCGCTCATCCCGG
>JBPCWB010000065.1:0-11449 GCA_051009955.1 Hyphomicrobiaceae bacterium
GTTGTTCGGATCGATCTTGCGTCTATGGCGACCAAAAAGCCGGCCGGAACCGGCGGGTGTTGAGACAACATTCATGGCACGCGTTCCCTCACCAAATCCAAGCACGTGAGACTTGTGCTGCGAGTGCGTCTCTCACAATGCCTGCTGCGCGCGCAAAAGACATGTCCCGAATGCGACGCAACGGAACTGCGATGCGTCAGAATTGGCAATCATGTGGTCCGGCGGCGTTGCGTCCATTATTGGTCCGACTGCCGCTTCGCGGTGCTGGCAATCGTGGACTGCAATGTCGCGGCGAACGGGTCCGCAAGCCGCGATCGCACCCGATTGATCGGAAACACCAGCGCATATTCATAGTGAACTGTTGGTGAGAGCGGTCGCACAACGATTTCAGACCCACCCGCCGCACGGGCCGTGAAGGGATCGGTTATGGCAATGCCGAGCCCGGCCGCGACGTGTTCAATCAACGCCACCGCCGTCGTTTCGATCTGTGGTTGATAGGTCAGGTTGGCGCGGCGGAACAGGTCATCGATCGCTCCGCGACCGGCGGCGCCAACCGGTAATCCGACCAGGCTCTCATCGGCAAGCTGATGCAGGGCGATCGATCTGCGGCGGGCGAGCCTGTGCGTTCGCGGCAGAACGCACACGCCCGAATATGCCCCCAGCTCAACCGTCTGCGCCGGCGGGTAGGGGAACGGTTGTGCAATGGCGCAGATGTCGAATTGCTGGCTCTCGACTTTCTTGTCGAGTTCTGATCGGGCAACGACTTCGACATGGATCGAGACATCTTTTGCCTGTTGACGAAACCGTTGGATGACCCTCGGCATCAGGCCGCGTGCCAACGTTGCCGACGTCACGACGTGCAAGTGCCCGCTGTCCATACGGCCCACATCCTGAGCCCTGAATTGGAATCGCCTGACAGCATCGAGAGCGCTTTCAGCCTCCGAAACAAGCAGCGCACCTTCGGCAGTGATTCTCAATCTGCGCTGACTTCTGTCGAACAGCTGGACGCCCAATTGTCCTTCCAACGCTGCGAGATGGCGGCTGACAGCGGACTGGTCGATATGAAGGATTTGAGCGGCTTCGAGTGTGCTGCCGGCTTGGGCAACTGCGCGAAAGGCTTCAATCCATTGCAGCCGAATGGGTTTCATGGTGAGTATCCAATCATGCTGTTATTGCATAGTTAGGATACATTATTTCATTTTCTTGCATATACAGATCTGACCTATGGTCGCCTGCAACTATTGGATTACTGTCGAGGAGGATCATGTCGTGACAAGCAATCTTGAAATTGTGCCTACTGGGGCAGCTCTTGGTGCGGACGTGGTGGGCGTCGACATCCGCTGCGGCGTCGATGAAACGACCTTCTCGCGGATTCTCGAGGCCTGGAGCGAACACCTTGTGCTGCGCTTCCGCAATCAGGATCTCGACGACGATTTACTGACCGACTTTTCCGCGCGCTTCGGTCAGCTCGATCCCGCGCCGACGCGTCCGGCCAATGTCCCCCACCATCCGTCACGGCCCGAAATCAACGTGCTGTCGAACATCGTCGTGGACGGCACACCGATCGGCGGGCTCGGGAATTCCGAACTCGTCTGGCACCAGGACATGAGCTACAAGGACGTACCGCCGAAGGCCAGCCTGCTTTACGGACTCGAAACGCCCGTGACGGGCGGCGATACCCTCTTCTACAATCTGCACTTGGCCTATGACTCATTGCCTGAGGACCTGCGGTCGCGGATAGAGACGCGCATCTGCAAGCACGATGCGACCCGCAACTCGGCCGGTCAGTTGCGCAACGGTTTCGCCGAAACCTATTCAAACGAAGAGCGACCCGGTGCCTGTCACCCGCTGGTTGTGCGCCATCCGCAGTCGGGGAAGAAGTCGCTGTACATGGGCCGCCGGCCAAATGCCTGGATCGTCGGTCTATCCGATGCGGAAAGCGATACTCTACTGGACGAGCTGTGGGCGCATGTTGAGAATGGCGAACACTATTGGGCGCAGCAATGGCAACCGCGCGATCTGGTCATTTGGGACAATCGCCATACGCTGCATCGGCGCGGAACACTCGATCCCGGTCAGCGACGTTTGATGTATCGCACCCAAGTGCGTGATGACGCGGCTCCGGTGGCGGCCTGAGCAATGCAGACATGAAAGCGGAACGGCGCTAGGCTCCAATCATGAGAAAGATTGAGAGACTGACGCTGCGTCGCCTGGCGCTGCCGCTGGTTCGGCCCTACCGCCTATCCTACCGCACGTTCCATGTCTTCGAACCGTTTGTCGTTGAGATCGAAACCGATGACGGCGCGCAGGCGTTTGGTGACGGTCATATTTCGCCAGGCTCGAGCGAAGAGACGCGGGAGGCCGGTTGGTCGTTTCTGACGCGACATTTGGCCGAACTGCCGGGAAGGTCTGTTGCGACCGCGCGCGCGCGCATGCTTGCCTGTCTGGGTGACAGCAAAGTCGCGGCGACGGCGTGCCTGACAGCGATCGATGTGCTGGAAGCCCACCCGATGCTCGACATTCACGATGACGTCACGCTGCCGCTGTTGACGCCAATTGGTGCGACAGAGCATGCGGAAATTGTGGACGAGGTCGAGTCGGCATTATCGGCCGGCTTCAAGACATTGAAGGTCAAAGTCGGCAAGGATCTGGAGGCGGATCTCAAACGCCTGAGTTGGATTCAGGAGGCAACAGGCGGGCAGGCCGTTTTGCGGGTCGACGCCAACCGTGCCTATTCGCGTGGCGATGCGATTGCGTTCGCAACGCTGGCGGATCCAACCGGCATCGAACTGTTTGAACAGCCGTGTGATGCTGGAGACTGGGACGCGAATGCGGCGGTCGCGGCCGCTTCGCGTCTGCCGATCATGCTGGATGAGCCGATCTGTGCGTTAGCCGACATCGCGCGCGCGGCGACGATCCCGGGCGTCGCATTTTGCAAGGTCAAGCTCAAGCGATTCGGCAACATCGACAATCTTGTGGCTGCGATTGATCATATCACCGCCAACGGCATGGTGGCGGTTTTGGGCGATGGTTTGGGCAGCGAAATCCACTCGTGGCTGGAGGCTTGTGTTGCCGCCCAACGCATTGACAATGCCGGCGAATTCAATGGCTTTCTCAAGCCGCACCAAAGACTGCTGGAGAACGAACTCAAGGTCATCAATGGAGCGATTCATCTGCCGAAAGGGTTTGCTGGAAAGGTTGATCGCGGCAAGCTTGATGCCGTCACGGAAGACATTGTTAAATTTCATTGATCGGCGCCGGTCAGCACGAATGTTCCGGCGCAATATATAACATTTGTTAGAAAAGAGCTTAACGCATTCTTAATGTCTCGTTAGTCTCTGATGTTGCATGGTTTTTCTGACTTTCTGTATGTCGCGTTACGGGCGTTCACTGTAATCGCCGTTGAAACTTAAAGCTTAGTCCTCGAATTCGATAAAACTTTATCAATATACGCAACGAACCGGTAAGAAATTCGATGCTAGCTGGCGACAGCTACGCACAATAATGCATTGGGTCGACGGTATGAGTCAGCTGGATACAGGACGGCGAAATGCGTGCCGCCGGTCGGCCTTGCAAGCGCGAACGGGTTGCCCGTTGCAGGCAGTGAGAGCAGGCGTATCGATGACCGCGCCGGGTGATCAGACACAGTGGATGAGTCAGCGGTCCGTGTCATGCGCGCGGCGTATCTCCGTTGTGACCGATGCGCCGTATCTAAGAGACACGTATGATGCCAAGCACTGGTTTCACATCACGGCGGCTGTGAAGCACCGGATTTAATTCACCCGACAACGTATCGCACAGCTAGATGGAACTCCTGATCCGGCGCTCAGCGCTGGTCAACGCGTGGCGGTCACAGCGGTTCTTCGGATTGCAATTGCTGGCGCTCTGCGGTCTGGCGCTGGGCAATGCGCTGCCCGGCTGCGCCTGCAATTTGCTTTTGGTCATCCGTCAGATCGTCACGCGCGCCGTCCTGGGCAACACGTACGGTCACTTCGTGGTGGGCAAACTTGATCCCTTCGCGCTGAAACAGGTCACGAATTCCGTTAAGGATCTTTCGCCGCATCACCCACTGCTGGCCCGGCTTACTCATGAACTTGACGCGCATGATCTGGGCGGACTCATCCATCTGAATAATGCCCTGTGATTTGAGCGGCTGCAGGAAGTCGCCTCCGATCTGCGGGTCTTTCAGAAGCTCTTTGCCAAAGTTATTGATGAGCTTGCGCACTTTCTCCGCGTCAGTGTCGTAGGTCAGCCGGATCGGCAACTTCATCATGACCCAGTCTCGCGAGAAATTTGTAACGTGTTTGATCTCACCAAAGGGAATGGTGTTGAGGGGACCGAGATGGTGGCGCAACTGCATGGAGCGCAACGAAATTCCCTCGACAGTGCCTTTCACCGCGCCAACTTCGATGAATTCACCCTGACGGAACGCGTCGTCGATCAAGAAGAACACGCCGGACAGGATATCGCGTACCAGGGTCTGGGCACCGAAACCAATTGCGAGGCCGACGATGCCGGCGCCGGCAAACAATGGCGTGATATTGACGCCGAGTTCCATCAGCACGATCATCACCGCGACCGCTCCAATGAGGATCAGCAGGAAGTTTGCGAACAGAGGCAGGAGCGTACTCAGCCGTGTGGCTCCGGCGCCACCGATTTCGCCCGGCACCGACTCGACCGGCCCGCCTTCCTCCAAGAGCTTTCGGTCGATTGCGACTTTGATCGCAGACCATGTGATGTAGGCAAGAAAGGCCACGACCAGGATATCGAGAGCGGCATTGGCCCAACCTGTCGTAGCGAACAGTGGAACTCCCCAGGCCTGGATGGTCGATGCGACAACGAACAGGATTGCCAGCAGGGCACCGGCCCTGTGAGCCACATCCTTGTAGCTGCGCAGTCTTGCTGTGCCGTCGGTAGGTTCTGCTGACGAATCCGAGAGCTGGACCTGCGCACCATCCTCCTGCTGTGCTGGCAGGTTCTGCGCTTTCGCGCGCGACCGACGGAAGACAAGGTCAGCCACGACCAGGTAGGCGCCATAGAGTGCCAACGCGATCAAGATATACACGATCGGCTTGCCGACCAGGCCAAGGGCGTTCGGTTTGTCGAGCAGTAAGCGATGGGCAGACACGGCCCAGGCAATCAGGAAATAGAGGACGACGGGAACGTGCCAGAGGCCGGCGAACAGGCGTTGCCAGACGGACCATGCGAATTCTGGCCGATATCCGAACATCATCGTCGCTATGTCCCTGCGATGTCGGATGGCGATCGCTGACAACAGTAGTGAGGCGACCAGCGATGATGAGGTCAGCGCTAGAATATGGGCGTTGCGGTCAATGCCGAGGAAGTCCATCCAGAAGCAGACACCCAGCACCAGGAAGGCGAGTGCGAAGACGCCGACCAGGTTCCAGTACATGTCATGTGCAGCTCGGTCTTCGAGGCGTAGGACGCGATATTCCGGAACATCGACCGCCAAAAGATTCTTGATCAGAATGGCATATGCCGAGACGACTCCCCAGTAGCCGATGATGAGCATTGCCGTTGAACGCAGATATGTGCGACCCATGTCGAAGGCCACGACCAGCAGTGCGGCGACGGCCAATTGAACGGCCAGGCCCAGCAGGCTCAGAATTGCGCGTGAATAGAGAAACCCGATTTTTTCGGCTTCGCTTTCCGGTTCGGCACGGAAGTATGTGAGGACCTTGTCGCGGCCCCAACGCTGAAACGCGAATCGTGCGGCCGCGCCGATTAACAGGAATATCGCGGTGAAGGCGAGAGTCACCAGCGGCCAGGTGACCGCCTTTTCGGGACTTTGCGCTATGACGGCGGCGTATGCGCGGGCGGGGAATTCGGGCAAAGATCCCAGGATTTCAACAAACCGATTGCGAATACGGTAGGCGCTCCTCTGCATCCGGATAGCAAAAGGCTCGCCGGTCGGTTCGGCCGTGCCCGCCGCCGGCGACTTGGTGTTCGGGTCGACGACGATGATCTGGACGCCATTCTTCTTGGCCTGTTCGATGATGGCTTCGAGATTGGTCGTCTCAGTCGTCGTTGTTGTCAGCGTCGGCAATTGTGCCTGCGCCGCACCGGCAAGGAGCGACAGAAACAAACATGCCAGGGCCAGCCTGTTGCGAAATTCACCAAGTACCATGCGTCGTCACATTCATTCTTGAAACACTGTTCGGCGGCGTCGCCGCCACTCCGTCGATCGCCAAAGTGCTTATATCAAGATCGCTAGCCGGCCGCGACACTTTGCGTTTCTTTTGGTTTGTCAGCGCCCGTGACGCGTTCCCGGATGTTCTGAATGGCAGTATAGAGAACAGGCACGAACAGAATGCCGATTGCGGTTGCTGCCAGCATTCCGAAAAACACGACGTAGCCCACCGAAACCCGGCTGGCGGCGCCGGCACCACTCGCGAAAAGCAGCGGTGACACGCCAAGGATGAACGAGAGCGCCGTCATCATGACGGCTCGGAAGCGCGTGCGTGCCGCGTCGATCGCGGCCTCTGAAATACTGCTTCCCGCCTCACGCCGTGCTTTGGCGAATTCGACAATGAGAATGGCACTCTTGGACGCCAGCCCGATAAGCATCACCAGGCCGATCTGCGCATAAAGATTGTTGTTCAGGAATGGCAGCAGCCATAGCGGCAAAAGTGCTCCAAATGCAGCCAGCACGACTGACAGAATGACAGAGATCGGCGTGGTCCAACTCTCGTATTGGGCAACGAGGAATAGATAGGCGAACGTCAGCGCCAAGACGAAAATCACGACGACAAGATTGCCGGCGGCCAATTGCTGTTGCGCAGTCCCCGTCCACGTAGTGACATATCCGCTCGGCAGGGCCTGGGTCGCGGCCCGCTCGACAGCAGCGATGGCCTGACTGGTACTGTAGCCGGGAGCCGGCGACGCGCTGATCGATGCGCTTTTATAGATGTTGTATCGCTTGATCGACTGCGGTCCCAGAATCGGTTTGATCCGTACCAACGTGCGTAATGGCACCATCTCGTCGGCCGAGTTACGCAGGTAAATCCCGTTGATGTCGTCGATCTTGTCTCGGAACCGGGACTCAGCCTGGATCATGACACGATAGACTTTACCGTAGAGATTGAAGTCGTTGATGTAGGATGCGCCGAACTGAGCCTGGAGCGTCTCGAATACTTCCGAAATTGGAATGCCCAATACCTGCGCCTTGTCACGGTCCACTTCGAGGAACAGCTGCGGGACGTTTGCCGAGAAGGTGCTGAACGCCTGTGCCAGCTCCGGTTGCTGGTTGGCTGCGAAGATCATACTGCGCGTCACCGAAGCCAGCTCCTGCGACGTGCCGCCGACCAGATCCTGCAGCTCGGCTTCGACGCCGCCGCCCGTGCCCAGCCCGATGATCGGCGGAATCGGAAACGCAAATGCATTGGCAGATGCAATGGTTGCAAACTTCTGATTGGCTTGTCTGAGAATGCTGAACCATTTCTTCTCGAACTCGGTGCGGTCCTCCCACGGATCCATGATCAGAATGATCAATGCCGAGTTGGGGGCTGCACCCGACAGGAGACTATAGCCAGGGACGGCAAGCACATCACGGACACCGTCGATCGCACGCAGCATTTCTGATGCGCGTTTCGTCACTTCGCGGGTTCGCGACAGCGAGGCGCCATCCGGCAATTGGATATTCGCCATCAGTGCGCCCTTGTCTTCTAGGGGCAGGAAGCCTGTTGGGACGCGCGAGAACAGCATTCCTGTTGCCGTAACGAACAATCCGAACACGATCAGTGACAGCACCACGCGCCGTACCATGGCACCTGCCAGCCAAGCGAACCCGTCACGGCTTGCGTCGACCAAGTTGGCGAAGACTTTCAACGGACCACGCGGGTTGCCCGCGCCAGGTTTCAAGATGAGGGAGCACAGAGCTGGCGCCAGCGTCAGGGCATTGAGTGACGATATGCAAACGGCGACACTGATCGTGATCGCGAACTGCCGATAAAGCACACCGGTGATGCCGGGCATGAAGGAGACGGGAACGAAGACTGCAAGGAGAACCAGCGTCGTGGCGACGACGGGACCGGTGACCTGCTGCATGGACTTGCGTGTCGCTTCGCGCGGGTCCAGCCCCTCTTCGTCCATCAGTCGCTGGACGTTCTCGACAACCACGATGCTGTCATCGACGACCACGCCGATGGCGAGAATGATCGCAAATAGCGTGATCGTGTTGATCGTGAAGCCGACCAAATAAAGGAATGCAAAGGTCCCGATCAACGAAACCGGGATGGCCAGTGTCGGGATCAATGTCGAACGCCAGTCCGCCAGAAACAGGAATGTAACGGCGACGACCAATGCAAAGGTCAAGAACAGGGTCGTTATCACCTCTTGCACGGAGGCGCGCACCGCCAGCGTCGTGTCGTACACGATGTTGTAGTCAACGTCCGGTGGGAACCGCTTCTTCAAGCGCTCCAATTCCGCGTAAATCTTGTCGGCGACCTCCAAAGCGTTGGCACCCGGAGACTGGTAGATGCCGATGCCCGCCGCCGGCCGGTTGTTGAGTGTCGTATTCGATCCGTAACTTTGCGAGCCGAGTTCGATCCGGGCCACGTCCTTCAACCGGATGAATGTTCCATCCTGATTTGCGCGCAGAACAATGTCGCCAAATTCCTCAACGGTCCTTAGGCGGCCTTTCGCCTGAATCGTAAATTGGAACTGCGATTGCGATTCGTAGGGCGGGGCGCCGAGCTGTCCGGCTGTCGCCTGAATGTTCTGGCTCTCAATGGCATTTGAAACGTCGGCCGTGGTCAGATTGAGCGATGTCAGGCGTTCGGGATCGAGCCAAACCCGCATGCCGTAATCCAACGGCCCAAATTGCGAGACACTGCCGACGCCGCCAATGCGGGCCAGGCTGTCCTGGATGTTGATCGATGCGTAGTTGCTGAGGAAAAGCGCGTCGCGCGTTTCCTTGGGAGACAGCAGCGTGATCACCATCAGCAAACTTGAGGACTGCTTCTTTGTCGTAACACCGCTGCGGGTCACTTCCGGCGGCAACTGCGCGTTCGCTGTCGCGACACGGTTCTGGACATTGACTGCCGCGATGTCCGGATCTGTTCCGACATCGAAGGTCACGGTCAGCGTGTAACTGCCGTCGTTATTGCTGTCCGACGACATATAGAGCATGTCGTCGACACCATTGACTTTGTCTTCGATCGGTGCCGCCACCGACTGTTCGACAGCCGTTGCGTTGGCACCGGAGTAATTCGCGGTCACCTGCACCTGCGGTGGCGCCACGTCCGGGAATTCTTCCACCGGCAGTACCGACAGCGCGATGAACCCAGCAAGGGAGATCACGATCGAGATGACGAGCGCAAACTTGGGCCGGTCGATGAAGAAGGCCGAAAACATCGTTGGTCCTCGCTAGCTCGCGCTCGTTGGATTGACGACCATGGCCGGGCGAACTTTCTGAATGCCGTCGACGATGACCCGCTCTCCGGTTGCCAGACCGCTTGAGACGACCCAGTCGGTCTCGACCTGGCGTGATGTCTGGATTCGCCTGACGACAACTTTGTTTTCCCGGTCGATTATGAGAACGAAATAACCTTCGCTGTCGCGCTGGACGGCAATCTGCGGCACGACGATGGATCGTTGGGTTTCCTTCGGTCGGATGACGACCGTCACGAACTGTCCAGGCAACAGGATGCCTTTGGGATTGGGAAACTGGGCACGGGCTAATATCGTGTCGGTGCTTTGATTGACCTCCGGCGACAGATAGTTGAATTCACCGGGCTGATCATAATCTGATCCATCTGACAGGCGCAGCGACGGCGCCACGTCCGGATTGTTGAGATCGATGCCACGCTTGCGCGCTGCGATCAGCTGCTTTTCGCTGACTCCGATCGTGACATAGATCGGGTCGGTGCTGGTGACTGTCGCAAGCGGCTCGCTCGAAGGGTTGACCAGATTCCCGACGCTGTATTTTGCAGTACTTATTCTGCCATCGATCGGGCTGGTCACGTGCGTGTAGCCGAGGTCGAGTTCGGCGGCGCGCAGGGCGGCCTTGGCTTTCAAGACGTCGGCCTCGGCGGACAGCTTTGCCGCTCTCGACTGGTCAAGCGAAGCTTCTGACACGACATCCCGACCTTGCAGCGAGGTCTTGCGTTTGAAGTCCGCCGTCGCATTGACCAGAGTTGCCTGCGCGCTTGCGATCTCGGCCTTTCGCTGATCGACGACGACTTCGTAAGGTGCTTTCTCAATTGCGAATAGGACTTGGCCCTTCTTCACAACGCGGCCTTCGACGAAGTTGCGCTCCTGCAAGACGCCTTCGACCCGGGCTCGGATATCAACCTTGTTGATCGCAACAATCCTGCCGATGTAGCGGAATTCTTGAGTGACGTCTTTTTCGACGACCGGCTGGACGACGACGCTCGGCGGCGGCGCCGTCTTTTGCTGTGCCGTGGCCGGCAAAATCGTTGCGAAGACAGCGCAAGAGATCAGGAATGTTCTCAGCGGACGTCGAAGGCGTAGTTCTCTCGGCACGAAACAATGTCCTCTATGCGGAATTGGATTGCTGCATAAACTATTGACGGAATTGGTGATGGTGGCAATCGACAATCGGTGATGGTTGCGGGAATACACTCAGTCGGAAACGCCTAGCCTGATGGCAGCTAGATGCCGGACGGCTTGTTGCGCCACTTGAGCTTTGACTTGGCCGTTTCAAAACCGAGTTTGAAGAGCTTGCGCATGTACGCCTTGTCAAACGGCTCCTTGCCTTTCGCATGGAACGAAGCCGGAATGCTCACAAGATTGTACGAAATGCGATTGCTTCGTGCGCGCAGATACAACTTGATCAGATCGCCTTGGGTTTGCTGCTTGATCAAGGTGGCGATCGAGCGCCCGGCAATTCCAAGCGCAGTGCTCTTCGTCGTTTCAGGGCTGGGGCCCGTCTTATCGTTGGTGATGATATACAGGCGGCGGACCGGCCGACGGCCCCGCTTGCGATCGATGGCACTCAAGTCGAGATGGACCGGCAACAGGAAAGCGTTCTCTGTCGTTCCGCCATCGACGTGCATTTCCTCGAACGATTGTCCATCGGCTGTCACTTTGACGTAGACGGGTGGGAACAGGCCTGGCAGGGCGGCGGACGCTAGCAAAATCGATCTGAACAGCGACACCGACTTTTGGCTGCCGAGTTGTGCGATACGGCCCATGTCCCAAACAACGGGCCGTTCTGCATCAATGTTGGTCGTGCCCACAAGCAGACGACGTCCCTTAGCGTGTTCGCGCGCGATGGCCGTAATCAGTTTGCGGTCGACGTAGCGTGCGATGAGCTTTTTGAGCGGTTCGGTGCTGGAGATGGCACTGCCGCCGGTGAGGCCGGCGAGGACCTGCGGTCGCAAGATGTCCTTGGTGGAATAGAGCGTGTAGATCTCTTTCAATTGGCGGTCGTAGGCAGATCCCAAAAAGGCGAATGGAGCAATCA